>NZ_CP138921.1:4120000-4368362 GCF_047124445.1 Shimia sp. MIT1388
AACCAGGAGGTTGGCTTAGAAGCAGCCATCCTTTAAAGATAGCGTAACAGCTCACTGGTCTAAATAAGTTGTCCTGCGGCGAAGATGTAACGGGGCTCAAGCCATGAGCCGAAGTCTAGGGATGCGTAAGCATCGGTAGCAGAGCGTAGTGTGACATAGTTCCTATCCTCTTCTACATCCCTCGGGATGTAGCGCAGGATAAGGAGCTTTCGATGAAGCCGGGGCGTGAGCCATCCGGTGGAGAGATCACTAGTGAGAATGATGACATGAGTAGCGACAAAGAGTGTGAGAGACACTCTCGCCGAAAGTCCAAGGGTTCCTGCTTAAAGCTAATCTGAGCAGGGTAAGCCGGCCCCTAAGCCGAGGGCGAAAGCCGTAGGCGATGGGAACTAGGTTAATATTCCTAGGCCAGGAGGATGTGACGGATCATGAAGGTTGTTCACCCTTATCGGATTGGGTGGGCCGCTGATTGGTTCCTGGAAATAGCCCTCCATGAGACCGTACCCTAAACCAACACAGGTGGACTGGTAGAGCATACCAAGGCGCTTGAGAGAACGATGTTGAAGGAACTCGGCAAAATACCTCCGTAAGTTCGCGAGAAGGAGGCCCAGTTTCTACGCAAGTATTGGCTGGGGGCACAAACCAGGGGGTGGCGACTGTTTACTAAAAACACAGGGCTCTGCGAAGTCGCAAGACGACGTATAGGGTCTGACGCCTGCCCGGTGCCTGAAGGTTAAAAGGAGGGGTGAGAGCTCCGAATTGAAGCCCAGGTAAACGGCGGCCGTAACTATAACGGTCCTAAGGTAGCGAAATTCCTTGTCGGGTAAGTTCCGACCTGCACGAATGGCGTAACGACTTCCCCGCTGTCTCCAACATCGACTCAGCGAAATTGAATTGCCTGTCAAGATGCAGGCTTCCCGCGGTTAGACGGAAAGACCCCGTGCACCTTTACTACAGCTTCACACTGGCATCAGGCCATGCATGTGCAGGATAGGTGGTGGGCTTTGAAACCGACACGCCAGTGTCGGTGGAGCCTCCCTTGAGATACCACCCTTGCATTGCTTGATGTCTAACCGCGGTCCGTTATCCGGATCCGGGACCCTGTGTGGCGGGTAGTTTGACTGGGGCGGTCGCCTCCTAAAGCGTAACGGAGGCGCG
This sequence comes from Shimia sp. MIT1388, assembly GCF_047124445.1. Lineage (GTDB taxonomy): Bacteria > Pseudomonadota > Alphaproteobacteria > Rhodobacterales > Rhodobacteraceae > Shimia. The sequence goes on from NZ_CP138921.1 coordinate 4,121,159, forward strand.
CGAAGGTTGGCTCAGAGCGGTCGGAAATCGCTCGTTGAGTGCAATGGCAGAAGCCAGCCTGACTGCGAGACTGACAAGTCGAGCAGAGTCGAAAGACGGCCATAGTGATCCGGTGGTCCCGAGTGGAAGGGCCATCGCTCAACGGATAAAAGGTACGCCGGGGATAACAGGCTGATACTGCCCAAGAGTCCATATCGACGGCAGTGTTTGGCACCTCGATGTCGGCTCATCTCATCCTGGGGCTGGAGCAGGTCCCAAGGGTACGGCTGTTCGCCGTTTAAAGAGGTACGTGAGCTGGGTTTAGAACGTCGTGAGACAGTTCGGTCCCTATCTGCCGTGGGTGTAGGATACTTGAGAGGAGTTGCCCCTAGTACGAGAGGACCGGGGTGAACGATCCACTGGTGGACCTGTTGTTGCGCCAGCAGCAGTGCAGGGTAGCTATGATCGGACAGGATAACCGCTGAAGGCATCTAAGCGGGAAGCCCCCCTCAAAACAAGGTATCCCTGAGGACCGAGGTAGACCACCTCGTCGATAGGCCAGAGATGTAAGTGCGGTAACGCATTCAGTTGACTGGTACTAATGGTCCGATAGGCTTGATTTGATCCAGTAAAAGTAAGACTGGAAATCAAAAGCATACACACTACACAATCAGTGAAATGACTTGGACAACCTAACCGGGGTTTTTCCTCGGTTTGGTGATCATAGCGCGAGTGAAACACCCGGTCCCATCCCGAACCCGGCCGTTAAGCACCGTAGCGCCGATGGTACTGCATCTTAAGGTGTGGGAGAGTAGGTCATCGCCAAACCTAGTAAAAACCCCAAATATCTCTCAATCGATAAAAACAGAATACCTTCAGAACAATCAAAACGTCCTGAAGGGCGACAGATCTCAAATCCAACCGGAAAGAGATCAAACGGGCTCAAGTAGCGCTCCGCGCCATAGCCCAAAAAAAGTGTCGCGGGATGGAGCAGCCCGGTAGCTCGTCAGGCTCATAACCTGAAGGTCGTAGGTTCAAATCCTACTCCCGCAACCAACGATACAAAACGGCCTGAAGCTGCAAGCTTCGAGGCCGTTTTTGTTTGGCCTAACGCCAGCAAACCCGCCAGTTCCCCAACAAGCTCGATCTCCATGGGGCCATCTTCGTTCGGGATCAGCCGGATCTCCTCCAGCAGAGACCGGATCAGCGTGGTCGCTTCTGCTTTGGTCGCCGGGTCGTGCTGAGCCTCGGTCAGGTCGACCACCTTGTCGCGATACACATCCGAGAGGTTGGGGGCAGCAACACAGGGCTAAAAGGCTCGGTATTGACCAAGTCAGCTTTGAGATCCCCCTTGCGCGTCTCAAAGGCTGTCCAGCTTCGACTTCATACTCTTGCGGAGGTTCGGCGGATGGATCATGGCCGAGATACACCATGTCACCGGCAACACCTAAGTGGGGATGCCTCTCTCGGCAGATCGCGCCTTCGTTGTCTGGCCGGCCGTAAGTTCTAACGAAGGCAATTTAAGGTTGAGTTAGGGGGCGGGCCGTCGCGCTTTTATTGTTGTCGTGTTGCGGGGCGGGGGGGGGCTCAGATTGCAAATCTTTGCCCTTGTAGAGCACTCCCACCACCGGCGCTTACACGCGAACCTACAAAAATCCACCCAGGCTGACGTCAACCTCCGCTGTGGTCAAGTCTTTCCGAACTAAAGGAAAAAGCGCAATCAAGGGACCTTCAAAAGCCGCCGTGTATATCGCTGCAGACCGGTCGCCAAACCGGACAAAGAAACGCGCCAGCACCTCCCTTAGCTCGGGCGGCAATCTGCCCTCAAATCTCTGATGAAAAGCAAAGATTGAGGCAAGGCACCGGTTCATCTCCTTCACCCCGCATACTGATTTTGTGAGGTGATTTTCTCAGGAGGATTGTGAAACAAATTCCACACCCCGATCTTCGAGATTCTCCGCCATTTTCTCCTATTCTTTCATGCGTTTACCCGCAGAGGTATAAAGGGGTATTTGCGGGATGCTCGTGTTGGGGTTGTCCTAAATGGTAAAGAAAACGTTGACAGCAACAATTGTTTCTATTTTCTTGCTCTCAGAGAGGCCGATATTGGCCGAATTCGATTTTTTGCGGAGAATCCGCATTCAACTGGGGGGTGTTCTGCGGTTTCAAGCAGGGTGCCTGGGAAATTTTACATATCGCTTTGGCGGTCGAAATATTGGTGTTTGCAATTTGCAGGTGCGCTGTTTTTGGCGGTGAGTTTCACTCCAGATTGATCCGTTACAATCCTTCTCGCTCATGGGTGGGGAGGGCCGAGAATTTTGCCCGAGCGTCATGCTTCGGAATTACTGGAGTCAGCCATGTCTGTTACTTATCCCATCGTCACCATCACCGATACTAATGGCGATCCGATCGCCAACGATATGATCAACGAGGCATTTGCCACGGAGCAATTCCAAATTCGGGTGATGTTCGGTGAAGCGATGGACACTCAGGCGCCGTTCACGCCGATTATCAGTTTCCCCGGAGCGACTTCAGATCTTGTCAATTCTATCGCTTATGACAGTGGTGTCTGGGGTACCGATGGCGGGGCTCCTAACAACGTCTATATTTTTACCTTTGACGTGCTGGATGCAGACGTTGATCTTGCGGGGGTAGATTTGACGATTACCAATGCGCGCAGCGCGTTGGGTGTTGACTTGGCGGACAGCCCCTTTACCGATGTGTTCGATATTGACACCGATATCCCGGATGTGCCCGGTGCGCCGGAGCTTCACACGGACAGTGACACCGGCAACAACACCACCGACGATCGGACCAACGATACCACGCCGACATTCACCGTGGATATTCCAGCCACAGGGCTGGTGGCCGGGGATATCGTGCAGTTGATTGTGGGCTCCACAGTTTATGCCGAATACGAAATTGATGGCACTGAAGGCGCAACCGTGGACATCACGGTTGGCGATATCGTTGCCGGTAGCGCCACCTCGGTTACCTCCACGCTTGCCGAAGGCACGCATGCTGTTGAGGTGCAGTTCATCGACACCGCTGGTAACACCCGTGACGGTGCGACACTTAGCGTGACCGTGGACACCACAGGTCCAACTGCCCAGTCGATTGTCCTGACCGATACCGAACTGAAAGCTGGTGAAACGACAACCGTGACCATCGCCTTCTCGGAGGCGGTCAACAATCTGGAAATCAACGATTTCACAGTAGACAACGGCGCTTTGAGCGGGCTGAGCACTGCGGATGGTGGCACCACCTGGACCGCGACTTTCACGCCAACCGCCAGCATCGAAGACGCGACCAACGTGATCACGTTGAACAACACGTTCTCAGATCTGGCCGGGAATGCCGGTACCGGTACAACCAGCGGGAACTATGAGGTGGATACAGATGCACCGGGCGTAGCTAGCGCGGTTCTGAACGTTGCGACCATTGCTGAGGCGAATGTGGGCACGGATGCCGTGACCCTGACCATCACCTTTGACGAGTCGATGGACCCGACCTCGACCCCCACTTTTGCCACCAATGCCGGGGCAGCGCTGGCGAACCCAAGCTACGCCTGGACGGAAAACGATACCGTTCTCACCATCACGCTGGATGTTGTCGATACAAATGCGGTTGTGGACCCGCTGACCTATAGTCTGTCGGGTCTGACCGATGCGGCGGGCAACCCTATGACGGCGGTGACAAATGGCACAATCACGGATGGTCCGAATGTGGATCTGGATGCGCCAGATGTTACGATCACGCTGGACGCCGATATCACCCCCGATGACGTGGTGAATGCCGCTGAGAGCGGCGGCAATATCACAATTACCGGTTTGGTTACGGGCGATTTTTCTCCGGGCGATACCGTAACATTGACACTGGATGGGGCTTCCATCGGTACAGGTTCTGTGGACGCCTCTGGGAACGTCTTTATTGATGTGTCCGGTGCTGCCCTTGCCGGTGCAACGACCCCCACGATCACCGCGTCGGTGACTTCCGCGGATGCTGCGGGCAACACGACAACGGCGACTGACACCGAAGATTACAACGTCGACACGACGGCACCGGGCGTAGCCAGCGCGGCTCTGAGCGTTGCGACCATTGCCGAGGCGACTGTGGGCACGGATGCCGTGACCCTGACCATCACCTTTGACGAGTCGATGGACCCGTCCTCGACCGCTACTTTTGCCACCAATGCCGGGGCGGCGTTGGCGAGCCCAAGCTACGCCTGGTCGGTAAACGATACCGTTCTCACCATCACGCTGGATGTGGCGGACACCGATCTGGATCTGGCTGAGCTGACCTATGATCTGTCGGGCCTGACCGATGCTGCGGGCAACCCGATGACGGCGGTGACAAGTGGCACGATCACGGGGGCTCCGAATGTGGATCTGGACGCGCCAGATGTCACGATCACGCTGGACGCCGATATTGCGACGGATGACGTGGTGAATGCCGCCGAGAGTGGTGGCAATATCGCCATCACCGGCACCGTGTCCGGCGATTTCAACGTGGGCGACACTGTCACCTTGACCCTGGATGGGGCTTCTATTGGCACCGGGACGGTCGCTGTCGGTGGCGGGTTCTCGATTGATGTGTCCGGTGCTGCCCTTGCCGGTGCAACCACCACCACAATCACCGCGTCAGTGACCTCCGCGGATGCTGCGGGCAACACGACAACGGTGACGGACACCGAAGAGTACAGCGTTGATACCAATGCGGATGAAGGTGGTGATCTGGCGGTCTCCATTGACGACACCGACGGCTATGTCAGCGACAGCGAAGCTGCGACTGCGAGCTACACCATCACAGGGTTGGACGGGGATGCGACCGCGACGGTTGTGTTCAGCAACGGGGTAGATACAGACATCACTGTGTCCGGCCTGACCAATGGCACGCATAGCGTTGATCTGTCGGGTCTCTCCGACGGACCGATTACCGCAACTGTGACCGCGACCGATGCGGCGGGCAACACTGCCACCGGTGCCGGCGACAGCAGTGTGTTGGACACCGACGCCGATCTGGGCGCCGGTCTTGCGGTGACCGTGAGCGATGCGAATGGCATTATCAATGCCGCTGAAGCGACCGCGGTTTCCTTCACTGTGGTTGGGCTGGACGCCGATGCCACCGCCATTGTGACCTTTGCCGTGGGGGGGGAGTCCGTCTCGGCAAATGTGTCGGCGGATGGCACCTTCACCGCTGACCTGTCCTCAATCTCAGCAGTTGGCCCGTTGACAGTGTCGATTGTGGCCACAGACACCGCGGGCAACACCGCGACGGGGACACCTGACACCACAGCGACGCTGGATCAGGCGGCCCCGGGCGTATCCGGCGCGGCTCTGAGCGTTGCGACCATTGCCGAGGCGAATGAGGGCACGGATACCGTGACCCTGACCATCACCTTTGACGAGTCGATGGACCCGACCTCGACCCCCACTTTTGCCACCAATGCCGGGGCAGCGCTGGCGAACCCAAGCTACGCCTGGACGGAAAACGATACCGTTCTCACCATCACGCTGGATGTTGTCGATACAAATGCGGTTGTGGACCCGCTGACCTATAGTCTGTCGGGTCTGACCGATGCGGCGGGCAACCCTATGACGGCGGTGACAAATGGCACAATCACGGATGGTCCGAATGTGGATCTGGATGCGCCAGATGTTACGATCACGCTGGACGCCGATATCACCCCCGATGACGTGGTGAATGCCGCTGAGAGCGGCGGCAATATCACAATTACCGGTTTGGTTACGGGCGATTTTTCTCCGGGCGATACCGTAACATTGACACTGGATGGGGCTTCCATCGGTACAGGTTCTGTGGACGCCTCTGGGAACGTCTTTATTGATGTGTCCGGTGCTGCCCTTGCCGGTGCAACGACCCCCACGATCACCGCGTCGGTGACTTCCGCGGATGCTGCGGGCAACACGACAACGGCGACTGACACCGAAGATTACAACGTCGACACGACGGCACCGGGCGTAGCCAGCGCGGCTCTGAGCGTTGCGACCATTGCCGAGGCGACTGTGGGCACGGATGCCGTGACCCTGACCATCACCTTTGACGAGTCGATGGACCCGTCCTCGACCGCTACTTTTGCCACCAATGCCGGGGCGGCGTTGGCGAGCCCAAGCTACGCCTGGTCGGTAAACGATACCGTTCTCACCATCACGCTGGATGTGGCGGACACCGATCTGGATCTGGCTGAGCTGACCTATGATCTGTCGGGCCTGACCGATGCTGCGGGCAACCCGATGACGGCGGTGACAAGTGGCACGATCACGGGGGCTCCGAATGTGGATCTGGACGCGCCAGATGTCACGATCACGCTGGACGCCGATATTGCGACGGATGACGTGGTGAATGCCGCCGAGAGTGGTGGCAATATCGCCATCACCGGCACCGTGTCCGGCGATTTCAACGTGGGCGACACTGTCACCTTGACCCTGGATGGGGCTTCTATTGGCACCGGGACGGTCGCTGTCGGTGGCGGGTTCTCGATTGATGTGTCCGGTGCTGCCCTTGCCGGTGCAACCACCACCACAATCACCGCGTCAGTGACCTCCGCGGATGCTGCGGGCAACACGACAACGGTGACGGACACCGAAGAGTACAGCGTTGATACCAATGCGGATGAAGGTGGTGATCTGGCGGTCTCCATTGACGACACCGACGGCTATGTCAGCGACAGCGAAGCTGCGACTGCGAGCTACACCATCACAGGGTTGGACGGGGATGCGACCGCGACGGTTGTGTTCAGCAACGGGGTAGATACAGACATCACTGTGTCCGGCCTGACCAATGGCACGCATAGCGTTGATCTGTCGGGTCTCTCCGACGGACCGATTACCGCAACTGTGACCGCGACCGATGCGGCGGGCAACACTGCCACCGGTGCCGGCGACAGCAGTGTGTTGGACACCGACGCCGATCTGGGCGCCGGTCTTGCGGTGACCGTGAGCGATGCGAATGGCATCATCAATGCCGCTGAAGCGACCGCGGTTTCCTTCACTGTGGTTGGGCTGGACGCCGATGCCTCCGCCATTGTGACCTTTGCCGTGGGGGGGGAGTCCGTCTCGGCAAATGTGTCGGCGGATGGCACCTTCACCGCTGACCTGTCCTCAATCTCAGCAGTTGGCCCGTTGACAGTGTCGATTGTGGCCACAGACACCGCGGGCAATACCGCGACGGGGACACCTGACACCACAGCGACGCTGGATCAGGCTGCGCCGAATGCGCCTGTTATCACTGGCTTCAGCACCGATACCCTGGGCACTGAGGTTAACGACGCCACGCCGACCATTTCGGGCACAGGCGAGGTTGGTGCGACCGTGACGCTGACTTATACCGTGGATGGGGGCAGCTCGCAGTCCATCTCCGAGACAGCCATCGTGGATAGCAATGGCGAATGGTCGATTACTCCGTCGGCCAATCTTGTGGCGCAGATGGGGGCTTATTCCCTTGTCTTTACGGCAGTTCAAACTGATCCGGGTGGCAATGTCAGCCCAGTGTCCGCGACCCAAACTCTGGATCTCGATTTCGCGGCGGAGTTCTTGGACACAAGCGGGGATGCGGACACGGCCCATGAGGTGGCCGATAATCCGATCGTTCCGGAAACCGATGCCGCCACAGCAACCGGTGATTTGACCTTTGAAGATATTCCAAGCGGTCAGTTCCACGGCGTTGGGGTGTCTCCGGTCGGGGGCGGATACCTTGGCACTTTCCTGGCTGGTGTATCCGATCCTGCGGTGACCGATACCGAAGGCACCGTGACCTGGACCTTTACGGTCGACAATGCGGCCATTGACCATCTGGCCGAAGGCGAGACAATCATTCAGGAGTACGACCTGTCGCTGATCGATCTGGACGGGGATACCAGCGTTCATCGGGTGACTGTAACTATCGAAGGCACCAATGATGCGCCTGTGATCTCTTTGGGCAGCGGGTCGGACGCAGAAACCGTTGCGGAAACCGATATGGGGCTCACCGCGAACGGCACGCTGGATGTGGCGGATGTGGATTTGATCGACACCGTTTCGGTGGGCGCGACCTTGACCAACGTTGTGGGGGATCAGGACTCTCTGACCAATACCAATCTGCTCGACATGTTCTCGGTTGATAGCGGCAACGTGATTGACGGGGCCAACACCAGCGGCACGATCAACTGGGGGTTTGACAGCGGGGCACAGGCGTTTGACTGGCTCAATGACGGGGAAAGCCTTGTTCTGACCTACACCATCACGGCCACAGACGCAGCGGGTGCAGCCGTTGACCATGACGTGACCGTGACCATCACGGGCAGCAATGACGCCCCGACTCTAAGTGCGGGCAGCGCTGCCCTGACAGAGGACGCGGCCAGTTCGACTGTGGATCTGTCGACATTGGGCGATGACGCGGACGCCGAGGACACTGGCGCGACGCTGACCTATTCGATTGTGACCGGCCCGGCAGCGGGGCAAGGGACGGCGATTGTTGACGGTACCGACCTGATTTTCACGCCAGGCAACGATTTCCAATATTTGGCGGATGGTGAAAGCGCGGCTGTGACCATCACGGTTGAGGCTGAGGATCTGCGCGGCGCAACTGTCGAGGAGGATGTGGTCTTCACCATTACCGGTGCGAACGATGCGCCTGACATTATTGTGGGCTCGGGTTCTGCCGCGGCAACAGTAGGTGAAGACAACTCTGGTCTTAGCACCAGCGGCACTCTGGATGTGTCGGATGTGGACAGCTCGAACACCGTTTCGGTGGCCGCAGCTCTCACAACCGTTGCGGGAGATCAGGACACTCTGACCAATGGCGATCTGCTCGGCATGTTCTCGGTTGATAGCGGCAACGTGATCGCCGATGGCAGCACCAGCGGCACGATTAACTGGGGGTTCGACAGCGGAACGCAGGCGTTTGACTGGCTCAATGCCGGGGAAAGCCTTGTTCTGACCTACACCATCACGGCGACAGACAGTTCTGTTCCACCTGCAAGCGATACCCAAGAGGTCACCGTGGCCATCACGGGGACCAACGACGTGCCGACTCTGTCTGAGGGATCCGGTGATGCGACCGAGGATGGCAGTCAAATCACGGTGGATCTTGCTGCCCTGGCGGATGATGCAGATGCCGAAAACAATGGTGGCAACCTGACCTATACGATCGTAGTGGGGCCGGGTTCAGGTGAAGGTGCCGCCTCGATCAGTGGCAGCAACCTGCTGTTTACCCCGGGTGGCGATTTTCAGTCCTTGAATCTTAACGAGACCCAGGATGTGGTCGTCACCGTGCGTGCCACGGATGCCGAAGGTGCCTTTGTTGAAAATGACATCACCATCACCGTGAACGGCACCAATGATGCGCCGACTCTATCTGCGGGCGGTGCTTCCCTGACAGAGGACGCGGCCAGTTCGACCGTGGATCTGTCGGCATTGGGTGATGATGCGGACGATGAGAACGATGGCGCTAATTTGGTCTACTCCATTGTCTCCGGCCCGGCAGCGGGGCAAGGGACAGCTGCCGTTGTCGGCACCAATCTTGTCTTCACCCCAGGCAGCGATTTCCAATATTTGGCGGATGGTGAAAGCACCACTGTGACCGTCAGGGTCGAGGCAGAGGATCTGCGCGGGGCAACTGTCGAGGAGGATGTGGTCTTCACCATTACCGGTGCGAACGATGCGCCTGACATTACTGTGGGCTCGGGTTCTGCCGCGGCAACAGTAGGTGAAGACAACTCTGGTCTGAGCACCAGCGGCACTCTGGATGTGTCGGATGTGGACAGCTCGAACACAGTTTCGGTGGCCGCAGCTCTCACAACCGTTGCGGGAGATCAGGACACTCTGACCAATGGCGATCTGCTCGGCATGTTCTCGGTTGATAGCGGCAACGTGATTGACGGGGCCAACACCAGTGGCACGATCAACTGGGGGTTTGACAGCGGAATGCAGGCGTTTGACTGGCTCAATGCCGGGGAAAGCCTTGTTCTGACATACACCATCACGGCGACAGACAGTTCTGTTCCGCCTGCAGCCGATACCCAAGAGGTCACCGTGACCATCACGGGTACCAACGACGTGCCGGCACTGTCTGCGGGAGCCGGTGCGGCGACCGAGGATGGCAGTCAAATCACGGTGGATCTTGCAGCCCTGGCGGATGATGCAGATGCCGAAAACAATGGTGGCAACCTGATTTACACGATCGAAGTAGGTCCGGGGGCGGGCGAAGGCACTGCCGTGATCAGCGGAAGCAACCTGCAGTTTACCCCGGGTGGCGATTTCCAGTCGCTGAACCTGGATGAAGAACAGAACGTGGTGATCACCGTGCGCGCCACGGATGCCGAAGGTGATTTTGTTGAAAATGACATCACCATCACCGTGACCGGCACCAATGATGCACCGGTGCTAAGCGCCGATTTGACCGCGGTGACCTATACCGACACAGCCGGGGATGACACGTACGCGACAATGCCGGGCACGTTGACCTCGACCGATGCGGATGCGGGAGCCACAGCAGTCTATGGAGTGGCTACCGGAACGGTCTCCACAGAAACCGGGTTTGATCTGGAAGTGGTTGGCACCTACGGCACGCTTTACTTGAACTCGATCACCGGTGCCTATGAGTACCGTCCGCTGGACTCGGCCATCGAAGCGTTGACAACGACCGAAACGGAAACCTTCACACTCACCGTGACCGACGACAATACGGCGGTGGACAGCGAGACGTTGACCATCACACTGAACGGCGTGAATGACACACCCGACGCCATTGGCACCACAGGGACGGTGAATGATCAGAACGACAACTTTGAGCTGGAGCTGCTGATCGGTCTGACCTCGGACCGCGATAATGATACCCTGTCGGTGGTGAATGACTCCGTATCGGTTTCGGCCGTGTCGCCCGGTGGTGCAGCGTGGGCTGGTCTGTCCGGCTATACGATCCAACCGGATGGCACCCTGGTTTTGGATGCGACTCAGTTCAATGCCTTGGATGAGACGGAAAGCGTGACGCTCACCTTCACCTATGATGTGAGCGATGGAACGGCGACGGTTCCGCTGACCACAACCGTGACGGTGAACGGCACCAATGACGCGCCGATCATTTCCGCGACCACTCTGACCGGTTCGGTTGCCGAACTGGCCGACGGTACGGTTGGTGAAACGACTGCGACATTGACCGCCAGCGGAACAATCGAGTTTGCGGATGCCGATCCAACCGACACCCACCTGGTGATTGTTGTACCTCAGTCGGACATGGCGCCGACAACACCTTCGGTGGGCAATTATCTGGGGCTTTTCACCTCGGGGATTTCGGGCAATCAAATCAATTGGAACCTGTCACTCGTTGATGGAGAATTGGACAGCTTGGGTCACGGCGATACGATTACCCAGACCTACAGAATTATCGTTCAGGATCAGAATGATGCAGGTAGCCGTGACGAAGAGTTCCTGACCATCACCCTGACAGGGACGAATGATCAGCCGTTAATCACAGGTGTCAGCACACCGGCCGGAATTACCGAAGGGGATGACAGCCTGCCTGGCGATGTGCAGACCGTCACCACGACCGCAACGGTATCCGTTGAGGATGCAGATTTTGGCGGCACCGTGGCCGGATTGACGATGACTGCCGACGCGTTGACACCGGAGGTGATTGGTGATGCAGTAGCCGTCTACTCCGAGGGCACCTTGCCAGCCGGCGTGGATATCACGGCGGTTGTGTCCGCTGCTGCAGTCAGCTTCAGCGCCGCCAGTGCGGATGCCGCTGCGGCAGGCAACAGCTTTACGATGACCTATAGCGCAACGGCGGCGCTGGATTGGCTGGCCGTTGGGGAAACCCTGACCCTGACCTATTCCGTTGTGGTCGAGGATAATTCCGGTGCGGGCAACGATACGTCTGCGGCCCAGACCGTGGAGATCGTTATTACCGGTGCGAATGACGCGCCGGTTGTGTCTGCGGATGTGACGGCAACAGCGGGAGAAGATGATGCGGGTAGCAGCATCAACCTTCTGGCCAATGCGTCCGATGTGGACGCCAGCGATGTTCTGAACGTGGACAACCTGGTGCTGACGGGTGGCGATGCCAGCGGCATCACGGTGAATGGCAACAGCCTGTCTCTGGATCCGTCGGCCTATGATGCGCTTGCGGCTGGTGAGATCGAAACGATCACCTACAGCTATAACGTGATTGACGGCGAAGGCGGCGTGGTGGCAACCACGGCGACGATCACGGTGACGGGTGCGAATGACGCGCCGGTTGTGTCTGCGGATGTGACGGCAACAGCGGGTGAAGATGATGCAGGTAGCAGCATCAACCTTCTGGCCAATGCGTCCGATGTGGACGCCAGCGATGTTCTGAACGTGGACAACCTGGTGCTGACGGGTGGCGATGCCAGCGGCATCACGGTGAATGGCAACAGCCTGGATCTGGATCCGTCTGCCTATAACGCGCTGGCGGCTGGTGAGATCGAAACCATCACCTACAGCTATAACGTGATTGACGGCGAAGGCGGCGTGGTGGCAACCACGGCGACGATCACGGTGACGGGTGCGAATGACGCGCCGGTTGTGTCTGCGGATGTGACGGCAACAGCGGGAGAAGATGATGCGGGTAGCAGCATCAACCTTCTGGCCAATGCGTCCGATGTGGACGCCAGCGATGTTCTGAACGTGGACAACCTGGTGCTGACGGGTGGCGATGCCAGCGGCATCACGGTGAATGGCAACAGCCTGGATCTGGATCCGTCTGCCTATAACGCGCTGGCGGCTGGTGAGATCGAAACCATCACCTACAGCTATAACGTGATTGACGGCGAAGGCGGCGTGGTGGCAACCACGGCGACGATCACGGTGACGGGTGCGAATGACGCGCCGGTTGTGTCTGCGGATGTGACGGCGACAGCGGGTGAAGATGATGCGGGTAGCAGCATCAACCTTCTGGCCAATGCGTCCGATGTGGACGCCAGCGATGTTCTGAACGTGGACAACCTGGTGCTGACGGGTGGCGATGCCAGCGGCATCACGGTGAATGGCAACAGCCTGGATCTGGATCCGTCTGCCTATAACGCGCTGGCGGCTGGTGAGATCGAAACCATCACCTACAGCTATAACGTGATTGACGGCGAAGGCGGCGTGGTGGCAACCACGGCGACGATCACGGTGACGGGTGCGAATGACGCGCCGGTTGTGTCTGCGGATGTGACGGCAACAGCGGGTGAAGATGATGCAGGTAGCAGCATCAACCTTCTGGCCAATGCGTCCGATGTGGACGCCAGCGATGTTCTGAACGTGGACAACCTGGTGCTGACGGGTGGCGATGCCAGCGGCATCACGGTGAATGGCAACAGCCTGGATCTGGATCCGTCTGCCTATAACGCGCTGGCGGCTGGTGAGATCGAAACCATCACCTACAGCTATAACGTGATTGACGGCGAAGGCGGCGTGGTGGCAACCACGGCGACGATCACGGTGACGGGTGCGAATGACGCGCCGGTTGTGTCTGCGGATGTGACGGCAACAGCGGGAGAAGATGATGCGGGTAGCAGCATCAACCTTCTGGCCAATGCGTCCGATGTGGACGCCAGCGATGTTCTGAACGTGGACAACCTGGTGCTGACGGGTGGCGATGCCAGCGGCATCACGGTGAATGGCAACAGCCTGGATCTGGATCCGTCTGCCTATAACGCGCTGGCGGCTGGTGAGATCGAAACCATCACCTACAGCTATAACGTGATTGACGGCGAAGGCGGCGTGGTGGCAACCACGGCGACGATCACGGTGACGGGTGCGAATGACGCGCCGGTTGTGTCTGCGGATGTGACGGCGACAGCGGGTGAAGATGATGCGGGTAGCAGCATCAACCTTCTGGCCAATGCGTCCGATGTGGACGCCAGCGATGTTCTGAACGTGGACAACCTGGTGCTGACGGGTGGCGATGCCAGCGGCATCACGGTGAATGGCAACAGCCTGGATCTGGATCCGTCTGCCTATAACGCGCTGGCGGCTGGTGAGATCGAAACCATCACCTACAGCTATAACGTGATTGACGGCGAAGGCGGCGTGGTGGCAACCACGGCGACGATCACGGTGACGGGTGCGAATGACGCGCCGGTTGTGTCTGCGGATGTGACGGCAACAGCGGGTGAAGATGATGCAGGTAGCAGCATCAACCTTCTGGCCAATGCGTCCGATGTGGACGCCAGCGATGTTCTGAACGTGGACAACCTGGTGCTGACGGGTGGCGATGCCAGCGGCATCACGGTGAATGGCAACAGCCTGGATCTGGATCCGTCTGCCTATAACGCGCTGGCGGCTGGTGAGATCGAAACCATCACCTACAGCTATAACGTGATTGACGGCGAAGGCGGCGTGGTGGCAACCACGGCGACGATCACGGTGACGGGTGCGAATGACGCGCCGGTTGTGTCTGCGGATGTGACGGCAACAGCGGGAGAAGATGATGCGGGTAGCAGCATCAACCTTCTGGCCAATGCGTCCGATGTGGACGCCAGCGATGTTCTGAACGTGGACAACCTGGTGCTGACGGGTGGCGATGCCAGCGGCATCACGGTGAATGGCAACAGCCTGGATCTGGATCCGTCTGCCTATAACGCGCTGGCGGCTGGTGAGATCGAAACCATCACCTACAGCTATAACGTGATTGACGGCGAAGGCGGCGTGGTGGCAACCACGGCGACGATCACGGTGACGGGTGCGAATGACGCGCCGGTTGTGTCTGCGGATGTGACGGCGACAGCGGGTGAAGATGATGCGGGTAGCAGCATCAACCTTCTGGCCAATGCGTCCGATGTGGACGCCAGCGATGTTCTGAACGTGGACAACCTGGTGCTGACGGGTGGCGATGCCAGCGGCATCACGGTGAATGGCAACAGCCTGTCTCTGGATCCGTCGGCCTATAACGCGCTGGCGGCTGGTGAGATCGAAACCATCACCTACAGCTATAACGTGATTGACGGCGAAGGCGGCGTGGTGGCAACCACGGCGACGATCACGGTGACGGGTGCGAATGACGCGCCGGTTGTGTCTGCGGATGTGACGGCAACAGCGGGAGAAGATGATGCGGGTAGCAGCATCAACCTTCTGGCCAATGCGTCTGATGTGGACGCTGGCGCTGCGCTGAACGTGACCAACCTGCTGCTTGTGAGCGGTAATGACAGCGGCATCACGGTGAATGGCAACAGCCTGGATCTGGATCCGTCGGCCTATGACGGGCTTGCGTTTGGTCAGACCGAAGTGATCACCTACAGCTATGATGTGATTGATGATCAGGGCGCGACAGTGTCGACCACGGCGACGATCACGGTGACGGGTGCGAATGACGCGCCGGTGGTGTCAGCGGATGTTACGGCGACAGCGGGTGAAGATGATGCGGGTAGCAGCATCAACCTTCTGGCCAATGCGTCTGATGTGGACGCTGGTGCTGTGTTGAACGTGACCAACCTGCTGCTTGTGAGCGGTAATGACAGCGGCATCACGGTGAATGGCAACAGCCTGGATCTGGATCCGTCGGCCTATGACGGGCTTGCGTTTGGTCAGACCGAAGTGATCACCTACAGCTATGATGTGATTGATGATCAGGGCGCGACAGTGTCGACCACGGCGACGATCACGGTGACGGGTGCGAATGACGCGCCGGTTGTGTCAGCGGATGTGACGGCGACAGCGGGTGAAGATGATGCGGGTAGCAGCATCAACCTTCTGGCCAATGCGTCTGATGTGGACGCTGGCGCTGTGTTGAACGTGACCAACCTGCTGCTTGTGAGCGGTAATGACAGCGGCATCACGGTGAATGGCAACAGCCTGGATCTGGATCCGTCGGCCTATGACGGGCTTGCGTTTGGTCAGACCGAAGTGATCACCTACAGCTATGATGTGATTGATGATCAGGGCGCGACAGTGTCGACCACGGCGACGATCACGGTGACGGGTGCGAATGACGCGCCGGTGGTGTCAGCGGATGTTACGGCGACAGCGGGTGAAGATGATGCGGGTAGCAGCATCAACCTTCTGGCCAATGCGTCTGATGTGGACGCTGGCGCTGTGTTGAACGTGACCAACCTGCTGCTTGTGAGCGGTAATGACAGCGGCATCACGGTGAATGGCAACAGCCTGGATCTGGATCCGTCGGCCTATGACGGGCTTGCGTTTGGTCAGACCGAAGTGATCACCTACAGCTATGATGTGATTGATGATCAGGGCGCGACAGTGTCGACCACGGCGACGATCACGGTGACGGGTGCGAATGACGCGCCGGTTGTGTCAGCGGATGTGACGGCGACAGCGGGTGAAGATGATGCGGGTAGCAGCATCAACCTTCTGGCCAATGCGTCTGATGTGGACGCTGGCGCTGCGCTGAACGTGACCAACCTGCTGCTTGTGAGCGGTAATGACAGCGGCATCACGGTGAATGGCAACAGCCTGGATCTGGATCCGTCGGCCTATGACGGGCTTGCGTTTGGTCAGACCGAAGTGATCACCTACAGCTATGATGTGATTGACGATCAGGGCGCGACAGTGTCGACCACGGCGACGATCACGGTGACCGGTGCGAATGACGCGCCAACGGTGTCAGCGGATGTGACAGCAACCGCGAGAGAAGATGATGCGGGTAGCAGCATCAACCTTCTGGCCAATGCGTCTGATGTGGACGCTGGCGCTGCGCTGAACGTGACCAACCTGATGCTGACGGGCGGTAATGCCAGCGGCATCACGGTGAATGGCAACAGCTTGGATCTGGATCCGTCGGCCTATGACGGGCTAGCGGCTGGTCAGACCGAAGTGATCACCTACAGCTATGATGTGATTGACGATCAGGGCGCGACAGTGTCGACCACGGCGACGATCACGGTGACGGGTGCGAATGACGCGCCGGTGGTGTCAGCGGATGTGACGGCGACAGCGGGTGAAGATGATGCGGGTAGCAGCATCAACCTTCTGGCCAATGCGTCTGATGTGGACGCTGGTGCTGTGTTGAACGTGACCAACCTGCTGCTTGTGAGCGGTAATGACAGCGGCATCACGGTGAATGGCAACAGCCTGGATCTGGATCCGTCGGCCTATGACGGGCTTGCGTTTGGTCAGACCGAAGTGATCACCTACAGCTATGATGTGATTGATGATCAGGGCGCGACAGTGTCGACCACGGCGACGATCACGGTGACGGGTGCGAATGACGCGCCGGTTGTGTCAGCGGATGTGACGGCGACAGCGGGTGAAGATGATGCGGGTAGCAGCATCAACCTTCTGGCCAATGCGTCTGATGTGGACGCTGGTGCTGTGTTGAACGTGACCAACCTGCTGCTTGTGAGCGGTAATGACAGCGGCATCACGGTGAATGGCAACAGCCTGGATCTGGATCCGTCGGCCTATGACGGGCTTGCGTTTGGTCAGACCGAAGTGATCACCTACAGCTATGATGTGATTGATGATCAGGGCGCGACAGTGTCGACCACGGCGACGATCACGGTGACGGGTGCGAATGACGCGCCGGTTGTGTCAGCGGATGTGACGGCGACAGCGGGTGAAGATGATGCGGGTAGCAGCATCAACCTTCTGGCCAATGCGTCCGATGTGGACGCCAGCGATGTTCTGAACGTGGACAACCTGGTGCTGACGGGTGGCGATGCCAGCGGCATCACGGTGAATGGCAACAGCCTGGATCTGGATCCGTCTGCCTATAACGCGCTGGCGGCTGGTGAGATCGAAACGATCACCTACAGCTATAACGTGATTGACGGCGAAGGCGGCGTGGTGGCAACCACGGCGACGATCACGGTGACGGGTGCGAATGACGCGCCGGTTGTGTCTGCGGATGTGACGGCGACAGCGGGAGAAGATGATGCGGGTAGCAGCATCAACCTTCTGGCCAATGCGTCCGATGTGGACGCCAGCGATGTTCTGAACGTGGACAACCTGGTGCTGACGGGTGGCGATGCCAGCGGCATCACGGTGAATGGCAACAGCCTGGATCTGGATCCGTCTGCCTATAACGCGCTGGCGGCTGGTGAGATCGAAACCATCACCTACAGCTATAACGTGATTGACGGCGAAGGCGGCGTGGTGGCAACCACGGCGACGATCACGGTGACGGGTGCGAATGACGCGCCGGTTGTGTCAGCGGATGTGACGGCAACAGCGGGAGAAGATGATGCGGGTAGCAGCATCAACCTTCTGGCCAATGCGTCCGATGTGGACGCCAGCGATGTTCTGAACGTGGACAACCTGGTGCTGACGGGTGGCGATGCCAGCGGCATCACGGTGAATGGCAACAGCCTGGATCTGGATCCGTCTGCCTATGATGCGCTTGCGGTTGGTGAGACCTCGGTGATCACCTACAGCTATGACATCATCGACGGCAACGGCGGCGTGGTGGCAACCACGGCGACGATCACGGTGACCGGTGCGAATGACGCGCCGGTGGTGACTGTCGGTCTGGGCAGCGATGCGGAGACCATTACAGAAACCAATTCCGGCCTCACGGCAGGCGGAACCCTGGATGTGTTCGATGTAGATGTGACCGGTACGGTGTCCGTCGCTGCGACCTTTACCTCTTCGAGTGGCAATACCGGGGGGGCAAGCATCGCAGCACTGGCGGCAATGATGTCAGTGGATGCGGGCAACGTGATTGCCGCGAGCTTGACAAACGGGATCGTCACCTGGGGATTTGACAGCGGCCTGGTGAGTTTTGACCATCTTGCCGACGGCGAGACTCTGGTTTTGACTTACACCATCACAGCGACAGATAGTCAGGGCGGCACAGATACTCACGACGTCACCGTGACCATAGTGGGCACCGATGACGGACCTGTTGCCGTGAACGACGCTTTCTCTACGCTCGAAAATGCCCTTTTGACCGGCGATCTGTTCGCCGACAACGGAGGCGGCGAGGATAGCGATGTTGATGGCGGGCCACTGGTTGTGACAGCCGTCAATGGATCCAGCCTGTCAAGTGGAACACCGATCACTTTGGCATCTGGCGCTTTGTTGACCGTGAACTCCGACGGGACGTTTGAGTACAATCCGAATGGCGTTTTTGATCAACTGTCGGCAGTCGGATCCGGTGCGACAAACACCTCTGCCATTGAGACTTTCACCTATGAGGTGACCGGTGGAGGGACCGCGACAGTAACTTTGACCGTGCAAGGCGTGGATAGTGCTGATCTTCTGATTGGCGACGGCTTGGGTAACCAGCTTGATGCCGGTATCGACAACGACACACTGTTCGGTTTTGGTGGCAACGACACCCTGTTGGGTGGCACTGGCAATGATGAGTTGCGTGGTGACGGTGGCGACGATGTGTTGAATGGCGGCGACGGCATTGACACGGCCGTCTACAGCGGGACGGCTGATTACACGGTCTCCCTGGCAACCACGGCGGCTCAGGCCACCGGCCTCGGGAACGATCAGTTGATCGGGATCGAGAACATCCGGTCCGGTTCCGGTAACGACCTGTTGTCGGGCAATGGTGTTGCCAATGAGCTGAAAGGCCAGTCTGGTGACGACACCCTGTATGGGCTCGGCGGCAATGACACCCTGCTGGGCGGCGCTGGCAATGATGAGTTGCGTGGCGACGGTGGCGATGACGTGTTGAACGGTGGTAGCGGCATTGATACCGCCGTCTATAGCGGCGCGACGGATGTCACGGTCTCCCTCGCAACCACGGCAGCTCAGGCCACTGGTCTTGGGAACGATCAGTTGATCGGGATCGAGAACATCCGGTCCGGCTCCGGGAACGACTTGTTGTCGGGCAATGGGTTTGCCAATGAACTGAAAGGCCAGTCCGGTGATGACACCCTGAACGGGCTCGGCGGCAATGACACCCTGCTGGGCGGTGCTGGCAATGATGAGTTGCGCGGCGACGGTGGCGATGACGTGTTGAACGGTGGTAGCGGTATTGATACCGCCGTCTACAGCGGGACGGCTGATTACACGGTCTCCCTCGCAACCACGGCGGCTCAGGCCACCGGCCTCGGGAACGATCAGCTGATCGGGATCGAGAACATCCGGTCCGGCTCCGGGAACGACTTGTTGTCGGGCAATGGTGTTGCCAATGAGCTGAAAGGCCAGTCCGGTGACGACACCCTGTATGGGCTCGGTGGCAATGACACCCTGCTGGGCGGTGCTGGCAATGATGAGTTGCGTGGCGATGGTGGCGATGACGTGTTGAACGGTGGTAGCGGTATTGATACCGCCGTCTACAGCGGGACGGCTGATTACACGGTCTCCCTCGCAACCACGGCAGCTCAGGCCACCGGCCTCGGGAACGATCAGCTGATCGGGATCGAGAACATCCGGTCCGGCTCCGGGAACGACTTGTTGTCGGGCAATGCTTTGGCCAACGAGCTGAAAGGCCAATCCGGTGATGACACCCTGTATGGGCTCTGGGGCGATGACACCTTGTTGGGTGGTTCCGGCAATGATGAGTTGCGCGGTGACGGTGGCGATGATGTGTTGAACGGCGGTAGCGGCATTGACACGGCTGTTTACAGCGGGTCGGCAGATTACACCGTCTCCCTCGCAACCACGGCGGTTCAGGCCACCGGTCTTGGTAACGATCAGCTGATCGGAATCGAGAACATCCGGTCCGGTTCCGGGAACGACGCATTGTCGGGCAATGCTCTAGCCAATGAGCTGAAAGGGCAGGCGGGCAACGACACGCTATTGGGCGCTGGCGGTGCAGATACCCTGCTGGGCGGATCCGGAAACGATCAACTCGACGGCGGCAATGGTGACGACCAATTGGTCGGTGGCGCCGGGGCCGACACCCTGTTTGGCGGCTCTGGAGCGGACACCTTTGTCTTTACCGCAGGCTCAGCGGCTGATTTGGTTCAGGACTTTACCGACGACATGGATGTGCTGGCACTTGACCAGGATCTGTGGAGTGGGACGCTGACAGCAGCAGAGGTGTTGAACACCTTCGGGACGATTTCTGGTTCAAATGCCGTACTCGACTTTGGCTCCGGAAACATTCTGACCATCGAAAACGTAACAAGCTTGAGTAGCTTGGAGGACGACATTAGCCTGATTTAATGTGTCGTTTACGCAAAAAGAAAAGTTCTCCTCATCCCACATTGGGGTGGGGGGAACTTTGATTTGTTTCCAATACTTGCTTCCCGGGCTCGTGATTGCCTAGCACGGAGCATGCCCAGCAGATCGCCGCGATAAAGGCGCTCTTAGACTTGAGGGCGTGAGAAACAATTCTTGGCCCCCGGTTCAGATGTTTGGCTTGGCTGACGTACTATCCACGCGGTTTTGGGGCTGGACTATGTCTTCGCGTTGGTATCCGGACCGGTACGGATCCAGAATGCCGGCGGCTTTTTAAATGCCCAAGTTGACGGACCTTCAGGTGCGCTGAAGGGCAAGCTCTTCTCTTGCAATTGCAGGGCCTGGTCGCGTGGCCAAGAAAACGGCGTGTCTCCAACAATCCAACCCTTTGAAGACGCGAGCGTGATCAAAAACCTCAAGAGCTTCAATATTGGCGCGATCGTTCAATACGAGAGATCTGCCGCCGCCTAATTAGTGTCCAACAGCACGAATGAGGGCCGCGATGAAAATTCTCTTGAATAACAAAAGTCAGGGTGTCCCTGAGAGTTGGCAGCGGGCGTCCCTGCTGTTTCTGCTTAGGGACCATTTGGGACTTGTCGGGGCCAAATTTGGCTGCGGCGAGGGCGTCTGTGGCGCTTGCACTGTCCTCGTGGATGGCGTTGCCACCCGGGCTTGCCTCACGCCGGTCGACAGTCTGCAGGGCGCGCATGTTGAGACCATAGAAGGGCTGGCCGGAGACGACGGGCCCCTGCATCCGGTGCAGCAAGCCTGGCTGGATCATGCGGTGCCGCAATGTGGGTATTGCCAGGCCGGACAGATCATGTCCGCCGTCGCATTGTTGCGGGAAAACCCGCAGCCATCGGCAGGTGACGTCGAAGGCGCGATGGAAGGAAACCTTTGTCGGTGTGGTACTTACCAGCGTATTCGCGCCGCCATTCAAAGTGTTGCGGAGGCGGAGACATGAACCGGCGGGATGTGTTGCGCGCCGCGGGGGGCGGTCTTGTTGCTGTGATTGGTCTGGGGGCGGGCGTGTGGAAGCAGGTGCCGGTTTTGCCGAAGCGGCCGGCGCCAAGGGCGGAGGACGCGCTTGGGTGGGTGCGTTACCATGACGGTGCTTACGAGTTGACACTGCCCAGGATCGAAATGGGTCAGCACATTGCCACGGCGCTGAAGCAGGTGGCGTGCTCGGAGTTGCGTGTCGGCTGGGACGAGGTGCGGGTTCGGCTACATGACACGGTCGTGCCGCGCGTGAAGGCGACCGTTGGCAGCGAGTCAGTTGCGCAGTTTGTCGAGCCTTTGGCACAGGCCTGTGCGAGTTTGAGAGATGCGCTAGAGGACGGGCGTCAAGAGGGGCTGGTAAACGTGACACCGCGTCCAATTTCAGAATTGCGCGCCTTCAATGGAGACGGCGTGATGGGGGACTCGCCCGAATTGGTGCACGGGCGCGACATCGTGCAGGGGCGACCTTTGTATGCAGCAGACATTGTGGGGCCTGACATACGTCATGGGCGGGTTTTGTTTGCGCCTGTTTCAACAGATATTGGCTCCCGGCCTTTGAAGTGGAACGCTGCGGCGGCCAAGGCAGTGCCGGGATTTGTGGCCCTGGTTGAGGGGGTGCCGGGGCCGCGGGAACATACGGTTGGGCTTGGCATCCTTGCGCACCAGCCTGATGCGCTCAACGAAATTGCCGACGCTTTGGCGGTCGAATGGGACGTAGACGGTGCACCCGAGATCCGGGACATGCAGGCCGCAATCGACATCGACAAAGTGCTGTCTCCCGCCGGTTTAAAACAAGCCGTCATGAGTGACCCTATTGAAGAGGGCGCTTGGGACGGGAGCTTTCGCTATGACTTTGCCTTTGCACCGCATGGGCAGATCGAACCCCGGGCGGCGGTGGCGGAATGGCAGGATGGCAAGCTGACGGTTTGGACCGGTACGCAGGACGCGTTTTACATTCGGGACGAACTGGCAAATCGGTTTGGGATGGCGGCCGAAGATGTCCGGGTACAATCCATGCGGGTAGGGGGCGCGTTTGGTGGCAAGGTGTTGTGCCGTGCAGAGCGCGAAGCCGCATTTCTGGCGCGTGAAGGTGGTACGCGGGTCAAGGTGCAATGGACGCGGTCACAGGAACTTTCCCAGGCGTATCACCGCCCGCCGTCCTCCCATCGCCTGCGCTTCCGGATGTCGGAGGGGCGGATTTCGGATTGGGATCACCAGCAGATGTCGTCCCACATTATCTTCACGTCGGCTGGGATACCGGCCTGGATGCAAGCGGGGACAAATTTGGTTGTTGGCGATCCGGGTGTCGCGCGCGGCATGAAAATCCCATACAAAACTGCCCGGGCCCATGCGTCATATGACATGGTGCGCCTTCCGGTGCATTCTGGGCCGTGGCGCGGGCTTGGAGCCGGGCCCAACAATTTGGCAATCGAGAGCACAATGGATGAGGCCGCGCGGACCTTGGGCGTCGATCCTGTCGCGTTCCGGTTGCAGAATTTGGAGAACCCGAGGCTCAAAGCGGTGTTGCAGCGTGTGGCAGAAATCTCGGGCTGGCAAGGACCTGCGCCTAGTCAGGACGGCGCAGAGCGCACCGGGCGAGGGGTCGCCTGTGGAATTTACAAAGACCATAGCTATGCCGCTGTGGTTGCAGATGTGGCTGTTGCGCCGGAGGGCACAATTCGCGTAACCCGGCTATGGTGTGCGCATGATTGCGGCATGGTCATCAATCCCGACCAGGTGCGTGCGCAATGTGAGGGGAATTTGGTTTGGAGTGTTGGTTTGGTCTTGCGTGATGCGTTGCCGGTGATGAATGGGAGAGTTGGTGCGGAGTTTTTCTCGGAAACGCCCATCCCGGCCTTGTCCGACGTGCCCAAGATGACAGTGGACCTGGTTGAAAGCACACAGGCGCCCTCTGGCGCGGGCGAGACAGTGATTGCGGCCGGTCCAGGCGCCATCGCCAATGCGATCCGTGCGGCGACGGGCGTTCGACCAACGCGGTTTCCAGTCGAGATGTCGGAGTTTGCATCGTGACGAGGTTGCCAATTGAGCCAAAGATCAGGGACGGAGCGGTGCACAGCCCTGGTTTGTTTTTCCGGGAGTGGATAAAATCGCCGTTGTCCATTGGCGCGATTACGCCTTCGGGCAGTGACTTGGCGGCGGAAATTTCGCGGGACATTCAGCCGGAAGACGGGCCCGTTATTGAATTGGGGCCGGGGACCGGGGTTTTCACGGCGGCGGTGCTGCAAAGAGGTGTGGCCGCTGAGAATATTTTTGCGGTGGAACGTAACCCGGATCTTGCAAAGGCGTTGGCAACGCGCCTTCCTGACCTTCATGTCGCTTGTGATGACGCCGAGGCCGTCGCGCATTTGATGCCATTTGACACGCCGGCGGCGACGGTGCTGTGCGGTTTGCCTCTGCTGTCGATGCCACCGGAAAAGGTCGCTGGCATCCTTCGGGCGAGCTTTGCGGTGTTAAAACCTGAAGGAAAGTTTCGGCTGTTTACCTACGGAGTGCGGTGCCCGGTGAAAAAGGCGATTTTGGAACAGCTTGGTCTGGATGCGCAGCGCGTGGCCTTTGTCCCCAAAAACCTGCCGCCTGCGTCCGTTTATCATTTACAACGAAAGTGAACGACAGGTGCCCGGGGATTTGTCTGATATTGGTGACAACTTCGCCTCTGCGGCCATGATGCGCATCCTTGCTTTGGGGTTAAAGCAAGAGGGAATTGACCTGGATGTGCCTGCCTCAAGTGGTGCGCGGGTGCCAATTCCGCAGAAACGCAAAGTCTTGGATGAGATCCTGGCACGTCATGGCCCCGTGTCGCTTCTGCGCGTCTCTGACGCTGTTCGCAAGCTTCCGCCGGAGCCCTTGGCGCAGGCTTTGTTAAAGGCGGAAACCATTGCGGATTTACATCGGCGTTGGACGCGCATGGAGGCCTTTACCCACGGGCGGCACAGGATGCAGTTTAAGGCCAAGGTACGCGGAACCTTTGTGCTTTGCCACCAAGCCAGATCGGGCTCTGAGCTGCCGTCACAAGCGGAAACTCTCTTGGTTGTTGGCGTTTTGACCAACCTCATGGAGATGGTGTCCAGGGCAGCTGTGGACGTGGCTACCGAAGATGGGACGATTTGGCGTCGGAAGGGCAGTTGGCAGCCACCGTCGGTCGTGGGAAGGGATCTAAAGGTTGTGGTGCAGGTCAGCGAGGCCACTGCCACGCAAAGACAGGACTCGGCCTCATTTGTGGAAACAGAGGACACAACCGCGCGTATCCGAACTTTGTTGTCCGCCGATCCGCTGCACAAATGGTATTTGGGCGACGTGGCCGACAAATTGTGCCTGTCACAACGCAGTTTGCAGCGGCACCTGGCCCAACAGAGCACTACTTTCTCTCGCCTGATCGCGGAAGTCCGGCTGCAATGCGCGGCGCAGTTTCTTTGCGAAGAGCCGGGGATGGGGCTGGCCGAGGTGGGCTTTTTGTCTGGGTATAGCGATCAAGCCCATTTTACGCGGTCCTTTTCACAGCACGTTGGGCTGTCGCCGCAAGTCTATCGCAACAATTTGTAGCGGGCTGGCGGCTTGATGCCTTTATAGGTTCTGCCATTAAGAAGTTTGCACGACTAGGCAGCACGACAGAGCACCGCAACCATCCGGTTGGTGAATGTGAACCTGGTGATGAACGATACCCCAGACTTCACTTTTTGCGCGCTCTGCGTGGCAGGTTCCGGCTTATCGAGAGGTGGCCCCCTCTTGCCATTCCTGCGCCAATCCTGCGCCAAGGCCGAGCGCATCAATCGCCCGCGCGGCCAGTTGATCGACAATCTGTCCGGTGGTTGTCGGCCTAAGGTAAAACGCGGGCACTGGTGGCATCACTATCGCGCCCATTTCCGTCACCGCGGTCATGTTCCGCAGGTGCGCCAACGTCAGCGGGGTTTCACGAGCCAACAGCACCAACCTGCGGCGTTCTTTAAGCTGCACACCAGCTGCGCGGGTGAGCAAATTGTCGTCCAGTCCGTGCGCGATGGCAGCCAGTGACCGCATGGAGCACGGTGCGATGATCATACCGGCTAACGGCACAGATCCCGAGGCAATGCTGGCGCCGATGTTTTGCACGTCGTGCACCCGCGAGGCCTGCGCTTTAACTTGGCCCCATGCATCCGGGCCAACCTCCTCATGCAAAGTGCGTTGCGCTGCCGGGCTGGCGACCAAATCCACCGCGGCGCCCAACTCTCGCAATAGACGCACGACCGAAATCCCCAAGGCCGCGCCGGACGCGCCAGCAATTCCCACAATCACTCTTACGTTCTGCATTCGCTTACCGACTTTCTCAGCTGTGGCATCACCGTTGCCACCAGATCTTCTGCAAATGCGGCATCCTGCGGCGCTGTGTGCATGATTGCCCCCCAGTCACGACGGGTTTCGCTTTCGATCTTGGTGGTGGCGTCGATGCCCAGTTTGCCGGCCAAACCCGGCTCGGGAGACGCGAAATCCAGATAGTCCATGGGGGTGTTCTCCAGGACCATCATATCGCGCCCCGGGTCCATCCGGCTAGCCAGTGCCCAGGCGATGTCATCCCAACTGCGCACGTCTATGTCCTCATCCACAACCACGATCATCTTGGTGTAGCTGAACTGCGGCAACATCCCCCACAGTGCCATCATCACCCTGCGCGCCTGGCCGGGGTAGCGTTTGTCTATGCTGATCACGGCCATGCGGTAAGAACAGGCTGCGGGCGGCAGCCACACGTCGCGGATTTCCGGGATTTGCGCCTGAATTGTTGGCAATGTCAGGTGATTGAACACCTCGCCAATCACCGCAGGCTCATCCGGAGGGCGTCCCGTGTAGGTCGACAAATACAGCGGATCCTTGCGATGGGTCACCGCCGTGACCTGCATCACAGGGAAAGGCTCAGCCTTGTTGTAGTACCCAGTGTGATCGCCAAACGGCCCTTCCGGCGCGGTTTCGGTTGGCGATACGAAACCCTCCAGCACAATTTCTGCGTTGGCTGGCACCATCAAGGGCACCGTTTTGGCAGCCACCATTTCTGGCCGCTGTCCGTTGAGTGCACCGGCAAACGTCAGTTCGGACACGGTTTCTGGCAAAGGCAGCGCCGCGGACAAAAGCGTTGCTGGATCTGCACCTAGGACGACGGCAACGGGCGTGGGTTTGCCCACTTGCGCCCAACTGCGATGGTGGGCGGCCCCGCCGCGATGGGGCAACCAGCGCATGATCAGCTTGTCGCGACCAAGCACTTGGGCACGATAAACACCGGCATTGTAGCGCGTCACCTCAGTTGGTTCCGCGCCAAGAGGTTTGGTGATCACAACAGGCCAGGTGATGAGTGGCCCGCCATCTCCCGGCCAATGGGTTTGCACGGGGATTTTGCCCAAATCAACTGCGGGCCCTTTCTGCACCACCTGTTGCACGGGGGCTGAGCGGGCCGTCTTGGGCCGCGTGTTAAGTGCTGCTTTCAGCATTGGCCAACGGGACAACGCATCTCGCAGGCCATCAGGCGGTGTTGGTGCGCGCAAGGCCGCCAGAAATTGTCCCAGGTCCGGCACGTCCTGCCTCCTGATGCCCAACCCCGCCGCCACGCGCTCTGTGGTGCCAAACAGATTGGTCACCACGGGCATTCCAAACCCAGTTCCTGTGTCAGAAAGGGGCGTTTCAAATTGCAGCACCGGACCGTTGCGCTCCAACACATGGCGATGCACCGCTGTCATCTGATGTCGCACCGAGACTGGATCGTTAATAGATTGAAGTTGCTGGGTCTCTTTGCACCAAGCCAGAAAATCTCTCAGGCTTGCAAAAGGGGGGAGCTGGCGCACGGGGAGGTCCTGTTTTGTCTGTCTGATCCGCCTATCAGTAAAAAGGACGAGCGAAATTGACGGCCGTCAATTTGCCCTCGCACCGCAGACTTTACGAAAGAGCCTACCAAGACCAAGACCAAGGGAGTCCTCCTTGTCCAATCCCTCCATTGCCGTGCCCCGGTGTCCGCCGCTTCTGGCGGCTCCGTTGCGCGTAGTGCCGTTGGCCCCACTGTCAGCCTCACTCACGGCCTTTTCCCGCCGCATTGCCACTGCCCACCCCGGGCTGTTTCGACGGCTCGGTGATTACGCCAACACCCCCTTTGTGATCGATCCAACCGACCTGCCGTTGGTGATCTTGCTGCATCCGGGAAATGGCACGCCCAAAGTCACAGTGACCCGCCGCCCTGTCGAGGCCGCGGCGCGGATCGCGGGGCCTCTGGCGGCCCTTCTGGGCTTGGTGCACGGCGGCTTTGACGGTGATGCGCTGTTCTTCTCACGCGATCTGGTGATCGAAGGCGACACGTCTGCGTCTCTGGCCCTGCGCAATGCGATTGACGACGCAGAGCTTGATCTCTTCGAAGAACTGATGCGGTTGACCGGCCCGCTCGCCGCGCCGGTCCACCGGGCGTTGCTGCTGTTGGAACGGCGCACCGGCCTGTATCTCACCCGCCCGGAGGAACCCGCATGGTGATGGAAATTGTCTGTCCGGCAGGGACACCTGCTGCCTTTCGCGCCGCCGTGAAGGCTGGCGCGCACACGATCTACTGCGGCTTTGCCGATGAAACCAATGCGCGCAATTTTCCGGGGTTGAACTTTGACCGCGTGGAAATGCGCGACAGCGTCGCCTTTGCGCATCAACATGGGGCAAAAGTGCTGGTGGCGATCAACACATTTCCCCGCGCCGGGGATGAGGCCATCTGGCACCGCGCTGTCGCTGACGCAGAAGCTTGTGGTGCGGACGCCGTCATTCTGGCTGACGCAGGGCTGTTGGACCACACCGCGCGTCACCATCCCAACCTGCGCCGTCACCTCTCGGTGCAGGCCGCCGCTGCCAACGCGGATATGATCAACTTCTATGCGGACACGTTTGGGGTGAAGCGGGTGGTTTTGCCGCGGGTTCTGTCCGTGCCAGAGATCGCCGCCATCAATGAGGAGACGGATGTTGAGACTGAAGTGTTTGTCTTTGGCGGATTGTGTGTGATGGCCGAAGGGCGTTGTTCGCTCTCTTCTTATGCCACGGGGCTGTCCCCCAATATGAACGGGGTCTGTTCGCCTGCCAGCCACGTCGAATACCATGATCACAATGGGGTTCTGGATGCCCAACTGGGTGGCTACACCATTCACCGTGCGCAAAAGGGCGACGCGGCGCCATACCCAACACTCTGCAAAGGCTGCTTCACCGCAGGTGAGAAAACCGACCACCTTTTTGAGGATCCTGTCAGCCTGAATGCCGAGCAATTGATTCCACAACTGCAAAAGGCGGGCGTGACCGCGCTCAAGATCGAAGGGCGTCAACGATCCCGCTCTTATGTGACCCAAGTGGTGCGCAACTTCCGCGAAGCGGTGGACGCCTTGGAGGATGGCCGTCCGCTGCCGCAGGGCATGCTGGCCCGTCTGTCCGAAGGTCAGGCCATGACCACCGGCGCCTACAAAAAGACCTGGAGATAAACCATGCAGCTCTCTGTCGCGCCCATCCCGTTTTTCTGGGCCAAGGACACTTGGTCCACCTTTTACGAAGAGATTGCTGAAGCCCCGGTGGACCGCGTGGTTCTGGGAGAACTGGTCTGCTCCAAACGCCTGCCGTTTTTTCAAGATCAAATCCCCGGTGCGATAGAGCGCTTGATCTCAGCCGGCAAAGACGTCGCCCTAACCAGCCTTGCGTTGATCACACTCAAACGCGAGCGGAAACTTACCTCGGATTTGGTGGAGATGGGGCTGGAAGTGGAGGTCAATGACCTCTCGGTTCTGCCGTATCTGCCCAAGAGCGCCAAATTTTCGGTTGGCCCGCTGGTCAATGTTTATAACGAAGGCACCCTGCGTTGGCTGGCCTCGCGAGGCGCAACGCGCATTTGTTTGCCGCCAGAATTGCCGCTTGCCTCAGTAGAGATCCTCGCGAAAGAAGCCGCGACAGTGGGTGTCACCATTGAGGTTTGGGGGCATGGTCGATTGCCCCTCGCCATTTCCGGCCGGTGCTATCACGCGCGGCTGCATGGCCGCACCAAAGACAATTGCCAGTTTGCCTGCGAGGACGACCCGGATGGGCTGGATGTCGCCACGCTGGATGATCAGCCGTTTCTGACCATGAATGGTGTGCAGACCTTGTCTGATAGCTACGCCACCACAGCGCATCAGATCGATCAGTTGCGCACCGCAGGCGTGTCGGCGTTGCGTTTGTCGCCGCAGTCTCAAGGCTTTCCGGGTATTTGCCACAACTACCGCGCGTTGGTTGAAGGGCGATGTACAGGCGACGTCGTGCTGGCTGCGATCCAGAAGCAAAACCCCGATGTCCGGTTTTCTGATGGATTTTTGACAGGCGATCGGGGTGTGGCCATGTCCACGCCTGCCATAGCCGCAAGGACGTGAGGCCTGCTGCGTTCTGGCAAGCACCGTACCGTCCGCTGTTCACCGCAGCAGGCGTTTGGGCTGTGTTCTGTCTGGCATGGTGGCCTCTTGGCACGTCTTTTGGAGTGCCATCTCCTGCCATGTCCCCGCCTGTGCTCTGGCACATTCACGAATTGTTTTTTGGATTCGCCACTGCAGCGGTTGGCGGCTACCTGCTGACTGCCATGCCCAACTGGATTGGCAAAGATCCGGAGCAGGGCGCGGTGCTACAGCTGATACTGTTCACCTGGATCGCAGCGCGGCTGGCGATGGCCGTGTTTGATTATGTGCCGTTACCCATCCTGCTGCCTCTAAACCTCGCCTATTTGCTACTTTTGGCGGCGCTCATGTCCTGCCGCCTGCTTGCCGCAAAAGCCTATGCCAAGTTTGGGTTTGTTGTCGGATTGCTGGCCTTGGCAGGTATGCAAAGCCGGTTTCTCCTCCTCGCAAAATCCGGCGACGTGGCGGGCTGTATCGCCTTGACCCAGATCCTGCTGCTTGGCTTCGCCGTCCTGCTCACTTTTGTTGGCGCGCGTATGATTCCGGCGTTCACCCAAAGCTGGCACCTGGTCATCAATTGGACAGGCCCAGCCGTACAACTCCGACCGCACATCCGCCAATGCGCGCTTCTGGCTTCGGTGATCGGTTCTGTTGCGACAGTTTTCGATCTTCGCTCGCTGACCACGACTGCCCTCGTGGTGGCGTCTTTCTGCACGCTGTATACGGCCCTTGGCTGGCGCAGTGTCTCGACATGGCGCAATCCGCTGCTTGCAGGGCTTCATGTCGCCTACCTCTGGCTGCCCCTTTGTCTTGCCGCCCTCGCACTCACAGAGCTCTTCCCCGCCCTCTATCCCGCCGGGGCCGCCAAACACGCGCTTACCATTGGCGCGGTTTCTGGCCTCATTCTCACCGTAGCAGGCCGCGCAGGGTGCCACACGCCCTCGGGCCAGCTCAAGGCGCCAACGTCTCTTGTCTTCGCTATGCTTAGCCTCTGGTGGTCCACCGCCCTGCGTCTAATCGCGCCGGTAACCTCAAACGAAGCCATATGGCTCAACGGCGCGGCGCTCCTCTGGTGCGCCGCGTGGATTGCTTTCCTGATCACTTTGCGGCCAAGTCTCATTGGCCCGCCCGTGCGCCCCGTGCTCAGTGGCAAAAAGGCGCAAAAAGCCTAGCGAGATGATGGGTCCGGGTGAGACAGCGCCTTATACGGCCCCCAGTCATCTATTTCGGGATAAAACTGCCGTCGCCAGGCCCGCACGCGCGGATTGAACATGCGTCGCCACAGTGGTGGCACCATCGCCAGCACCGTCATTGGCGGATAGCCGGTGGGCAACATTGGCACTTCGCTTGCGTCATAGACCTGCAACAGCGGAAACCGCCGCATCGGGTGCACATGATGGTCCGCATGGCGCTGCAAATTGATCAGCAGAGCGCCGGAGACCTGATGGGCTGAGTCCCAACTGTGATGGGGCTGAACTGGCTCATACGTGCCGTCTCCCAGGTATTTGCGCGTCAGCCCGTAATGCTCCACGTAGTTGGTCAATTCCAGCTGCCACACGGCCACAAAGGCCTGAAAGGCAAACAGCCCAACGCCAAACCAACCGCCGATAGCAAGGGCCGTCGCAAGAAACGCCAATTGCAAACCAAGGTATTTCCAGATCGGGTTGGACAGATGTGTTGGCGGTAGTCCTTTGCGCGCCAGCATGGCCTTCTCCGCGCGCCAGGCAGAGCCAAACCCGGTCAGCAGCACCCGCGCAAAGGCCCGATGGAAGCCTTCATTGTAGCGCGCGGTCACCGTGTCGCGGCCCGTGCCCACATAGGGGTGATGCACCAGCAAATGTTCGGTGCGGAAATGCCCATAGAGCACCAAAGCCATCAGCAAATCACCCAGATTGCGCTCTAGTTTGTTGGCTTTGTGAAACAGCTCATGCGCGTAGACAATCCCCACGGTGCCGGTGGTCACGCCAATGCCAAACATGATCGCCAGTGCTTCCCACGCGCCATAGTTCGCGACCCGTGTTACGTAATACAGCGCGCCAAACACCAGACTGAACTGGATCGGGAACCAGATTATGGTGAGCAGTCGAAACCAGAACAGTTCGCTGTCCGGCGTGGCTGGATCCGGGTTACGTAAGTCCTGTCCCAGCACGACGTCCAATAGTGGCATCAAAACCCAGCCATAGGCCGGGATCAGCGCCACATACCAGCCGCCTTTGACCACCGCCAAGATCACCAGCGGCACAAAGGTCAGTGTCAACCAATAGGGCCAGGCGCGCAGCCGTGTTTTGTCTTTTGGCAATGTGGTCTTAGTCATGTGGCTTGTCCTCTGTCGCGCCGCGTGGTGTCAAGCGCAGCCAGATCCCGTCTTTCGCCCGCACCGTCAGGTGCGCCACGGGAACGGCCGGTTTTTCTGTCACAATCTCAAAGCGGTATGCGCGCACCAGCATCGCCAGCAACAGCGGCCCTTCTGCCATGGCAAAGGCCGATCCTGGACACACCCGCTGTCCGGCGGAAAATGGAATATAGGCTTTGCGCAAGCACGCCTTGCCATTGGGGGTGTCAAATCGGTCTGGGTCAAACGTATCCGGTCGCTCCCAAAGACGCTCATGCCGGTGTAAATGCCAGGGGCTCAAGATCACCTGTGAGCCCTGCTTTACAACGCGTTGGCGGAAGTGTTCCGGACAGGCGGCCTCCCTCACATACATCGGAACCGGCGGATACAGCCGCATGGCCTCGCGAAATACGGACCGCGCCACGCGCAGTTTGGACAGGGCAGAGAAATAGATCTTGTCAGGCTGGATCACCGCTTGCGCTTCGGCGGCCACTTTGTCCTGCCACTCAGGATAGAGCGCCAGCAAATAGAGCGACCAGGACAGCGCCGCCGCAGAGGTCTCATGCCCGGCGAGAAAGAAAATGGCGACCTGGTCAATCATCTCCTCGGTTTCAAACGTCAGACCCGTCTCCGGGTCCGGCGTGGTCATGATCTTTGTGGCCAGATCGTCCGGTGCCGTTCCCGCGTAAATCTGTGCCGCGCGTTCTTTGGTCAATTGCCCAATCAGGTTGCGGATGGTGCGGGCGGTGGCTTTGGTCTTGCGCGAATGAAACCGCGGCACCCATTTGGGCATGGGCAACATCGCGGCGACATTGGCCAGTGGCTGCGCCGCTTGGTGGGATTTGAAGGTCTCAAAGGCTGCGCTGGCGATCTCATGCTCAATCGGCACGGAAAACAGCGTGCGAAAGATCACATCCATGGCGACATGGCTGCAATGACCCTCCATCTCTATGGGCGTGCCATCGGCCAAAGGTTGGAGCCGGTCCACAAGCGCCACGCCACTGTCCCACATCGCCGGAAACACGCTGCGCAGCCGCCCGCCTTCAAAGGCGGGGTCAATGATCCGCCGTTGCCGCGCCCACAGGTCACCGTTGGAGATAAAGATCGACTCGCCTAGCAGCGGTTTTAACCCTACGCGCATCCGCTCCGACTTCGGAAAATCCATCGGCCGTTGTTTAAGCACCAAATCCACCAAGTCGGGGTCATTGCATAGGTACGACCGAAAAAACGGGGTACGCATTTCGGCCATCCAGGCCCGGTATAAATGCGCTGGCTGCGCGGAGAGAATGTCCTGTCGAAACAGCTTCAGGTAAGCCCAGAGCGACACTTTGCCTTTGCGCGGTTCGGGCTTGGGCGGGCAAGGGCGCGGGGCCTCGTGGGATGTGTCAAACACCAGCACTTCCATCAACTTTCCTGCGCAAACAACGCGCGTTTGAATCCGATGTAGAGGCAAAAACAGAGCGGTCATTGATTGTTGTCAAAAAATCCGCGCCGGATTTGTGAGACAGCGTTTGTACTTGGCCGCGCCCTTCCCGTGGTCTTTGCAATGAGGATCTTATGCGTTCAACGTCGTCTTCGTCTCACCCCTGTGGCCAATGCGCTTTCTTTGATCAAAGCGTGTGGCAGCCTGTGGGCAATGGTGCCATGTCGTTTCTCAACAGTGGCTTCACCCGCCGTGAGTTTCAGGAAGGGCAAGCGCTGTATCAGCAGGGCGATGAAAACCGCGGAGTGTTTTGTGTTTCTCGCGGTCTTTTTGCCATTCGCGCGCACAGCGAAGCTGGCAACACAACCTTGCTCAAGCTGGCTTATCCCGGGGACATCATCGGCTTTCGCTCCTACCTCGCAAACGACCGTCACAAAACCGAAGCCCGAGCGCTTTTGCCCTCTCGGGTGTGCACGGTTGCCCATCGCAACGCCAACCGGTTGGTGCACAGTGATCCCAAAGTGTTGGCGCGCCTGACCGCGCGCTGTGTGGCGGAGATCGACACCGGGCGAGACCGTATCATTGATGCCGCCACCGAAAGCAACCAGACCCGACTGGCCCGTATTCTGGGCAAGTTGATGCAGGCCCATGGCACGCGTGATGGTGCCTACCTGCGCATGCAATTGCCGCTATCTCGCACCGATTTGGCTGATCTTCTGGGTATTAAGCCTGAAACGGTGTCGCGTGTGCTCAAACGGTTGAAGCAGGACGGAGAATTTATTGTGTCCGGGCGCGACATTCGCATGCCGATTACGCAAAAGCATGCCTGCGCTGGGCGGGCGTAACCGAAAGCCCGTTTAGCCTGGAACCCGCTCTGAGCATAGTTCCCGCCCGTCCTCTGGGCGACCGGCTTAATTTGGCAGCAGAGCTGTCCTGTCTTGCGGCAAAAAATTCATTTGCAAACAAATGGATTGATCAAACGGTCAAAGTTGTTGAGATTGGAGGGGTTCAATCAGGGGGTTATCTATGAAGATCGTTGGGAAGATGTCTCGTCGGGTGCTGCTCGCATCCGCATTGGGCGCAAGCGTTCTTGCGTCCGCAGGAATTGCCGCTGCCGAGGCTGTGAAAGTTGCGGCCATTTACACGCTGCCAGTGGAGCAACAGTGGATCAGCCGCATCCATTTGGCGCTGAACACAGCTGCCGAGCGCGGCGACATTGAGTATGTGTTTTCCGAAAACGTGGCCAACACAGACTATGAACGCGTGATGCGCGAATATGCCGAACAGGGCATGCAATTGATTGTGGGCGAAGTTTTTGGCCTGGAGCGCGCGGCGCGCAAAGTGGCCGGGGATTATCCGGAAACCGCCTTCCTCATGGGCTCCTCTTTCGGAGCCGTGGCGCCAAACTTCTCAGTGTTTGACAACTGGATTCACGAGCCGTCCTACCTGTCTGGCATGGTGGCCGGTAAGGCAACCGAGTCCAATGTGATCGGCATGGTGGGCGGCTACGCCATTCCAGAAGTGAACCGCCTGATGCACGCCTTTATGGACGGTGCACGCGAGGTGAACCCGGATGTGAAGTTCATCGTCAACTTCATCGACAGCTGGTATGACCCACCCAAAGCCAAGGAAAGCGCCTTTGCGATGATGGATGCCGGTGCGGACATCATGTACGCGGAGCGCTTTGGCGTGTCGGATGCCGCTGTGGAGCGCGGCGTGAAAGCCATTGGCAACGTGATTGACACCTCCGGCGACTACCCGGGCACCATTCTGGCGTCCGCCCTGTGGCACATGGAAGCCACCATCGACAAAGCTATCGAAAGCGTCGCCAGCGGCACCTTTGAGGCGGCGGACTACGGACAGTACAGCTTTATGCAGTATGGCGGCGGCTCCCTCGTGCTGGACGACAAACTGGTGCCAGCAGATGTGGTTGATGCCGTGCGCGCCAAAGAGGCCGACATCATGGGTGGCATGTTCCGTGTGAACGTGAACGACGACCGTCCGGTCTCTGACAACTGATTTGGGGAAGGCCGATCCTCGGGGTCGGCCTTTTCACATTGTGACACAGAATAAAGTCTTAACTTTGAACGGGCTGACCAAGCGGTTTGGCTCCGTTGTGGCCAATAACGCGGTGGATCTGACCTTGCACCGCGGCGAGGTGCTGGCGCTGTTGGGAGAAAACGGCGCTGGCAAAACCACGTTGATGAACATGCTGTTTGGGCACTACATGCCCGATGACGGCACGGTGGATGTGGCTGATGCGTCCGGAGCGTTGCGCCCGTTGATGCTCGGCCATCCGCAAGCGGCGCTGGCGGCGGGGATTGGCATGGTGCACCAGCATTTCACGCTGGCTGAAAACCTCAACGCGCTGGATAACATTGTGCTGGGCTCTGAGCCTTTGCGGATGCTCAAACGAGACCGTGCTGGTGCCCGCGCAAAGATCGCCCGCATCATGGAACACACCGGGCTTCAGGCACAGCTCGACGTGCCCGTCGGCAAGATGAGCGTGGGCGAACGCC
Organism: Shimia sp. MIT1388; assembly: GCF_047124445.1. GTDB lineage: Bacteria > Pseudomonadota > Alphaproteobacteria > Rhodobacterales > Rhodobacteraceae > Shimia. Next base: position 4,157,854 of record NZ_CP138921.1, read on the forward strand.
AGCGGGTCGAAATCCTCAAGGCGCTTTATCGCGATGTGCGCATTCTGGTGCTGGACGAACCCACCGCCGTTCTGACGCCTCAAGAGGCTGACACTTTGTTTGACAGCATTGGCGCCATGACCCGCGAAGGGCTGTCGGTGATTTTCATCTCCCACAAGCTGCGCGAAGTTCTGGCCTTTTCCCATCGCATCGCTGTGTTGCGCCATGGCGAAAAGGTGGGTGAAATTGTAACTGATGAGGCGGACGAACGGATGATCGCGCGCATGATGGTTGGGGCGGACACGCCCGAAACCCCACGCAGCGACCTGGCACCGGGCGCGCCGGTGCTGCAATTGAAAAACCTTTCGGTGACGGGCCGCTCCAAGCGAGACTCGCTTGAGGATGTCACCCTCTCAGTGCACCAACACGAAATTCTTGGCATTGCAGGCGTGTCCGGCAACGGCCAAAGCGCGCTGGCCGGGGTGATCTCTGGCCTGAACCAACCCACCAGTGGGACGTTGATGGTGGACGAAACGTCCATCGCAAATCCAACCCCGCGCAAGATGATCCACGCCGGGGTCGGCCGCATTCCGGAAGATCGCCACCATGACGGCATCGTTGGGGCTATGACTGTGGCCGAAAACATGGTGATTGAGCGGCTGGATGAGCCGGAGGTGCAGGCCAATGGCCTGTTAAAACGCGAGGCCATTCGCGCCAATGCCGATCGGCTGGCAGGCGACTATGACGTGCGTGGCCCCGGTGTAACAGCCCGTGCGCGGCTTCTGTCCGGCGGCAACATCCAAAAACTGATCCTGGCGCGGGTGTTTGAGCAAAACCCGAAGCTGATCCTGGCCAACCAACCGACGCGCGGCCTCGACATGGGCGCCGCTGCCGAAGTGGCTCGCCGCTTGCTGGAGGCCCGCACGCGTGGCGCAGGCATCGTGTTGATTTCCGAAGACCTCGATGAGGTGTTGAGCCTCGCGGACCGCATCATGGTGATCCACGACGGCGCCCTGATCGAAGCAAACAGCCGCGATCGCGAGCACATTGGCCTGATGATGGCGGGAGAACTGACATGATCCGCATCGAACCCAGACAGTCTTCCTCGCGCCTGATGACGTTGGGCATCCCGGTGCTTTCCGCCTTTGTAGCGCTGGCGTTGGCGGCTCTGCCGCTGGCCTTTGCCGGGGCCAATGTCGCCACTGCCTATCAGGAAATGTTCAAAGGCGTGTTTGGCTCCACCTTTGCTTTCACCGAAATGCTGACCCGCGCCACGCCATTAATCTTCACCGGTCTTGCCGCCGCGCTCGCTTTCCGGACCAAGCTCTGGAACATCGGGGCCGAAGGCCAGCTCTACCTTGGCGCAATGGCTGCCGTGGCCATCGGGGCAGGGGCCATCGACGCTCCCGGCTTTGTGCTGATCCCGCTGATCGTGCTCTTCGGCTGCGCGGCAGGGGCCGTTGGTATGGCGGTCCCGACCGTGCTCAAATCCCGCTTTGGCGCGGATGAGGTGGTGACCACGCTTTTGCTGAACTTCGTGATCCTGATCTTCCTGCAAATGATGCTCGAAGGCCCGCTCAAAGATCCCATGGGCCTTGGCTGGCCGCAAAGTCCGCCCATTCTGGACCAAGGCATGTTGCCGCCTCTGATGGACCGCATGCGCGTGCACTCCGGCCTGATCATCGCGCTGGTCTGCGCCGGCGTGGCGCAATTCATGCTGGCCCGCTCGGTTTGGGGTTTCAAGCTGCGTGCCGTGGGAGAAAACGCCGCCGCCGCAAAACACGCCGGTATCCGCGTGAACCGTTCCCTGATGAGCGTCGCCATTGTTTCCGGCGCTTTGGCCGGTATGGCCGGTGTGAGCGAAGTGGCCGGTCTCAAAGGTTACCTCACCGCCGATCTCAGCCCCGGTTTTGGCTATACCGGTATTGTGGTCGCTATGCTCGCGGGCCTCTCACCGGTGGGTGTGGTCATGTCCGCGCTTTTCATCGCCAGCGTCTTTGTTGGTGCCGACAGCATGAGTCGCGCCATGGGCGTGTCGTCTTACTTGGCAGATCTCGTGGTCTCCATGTCGTTGCTTTGCGTGCTGATTGGCGGCTTCTTCGCCCGCTACCGCATCGCTTTGGTGAAAACGCCCAAAGGAGAGCAGGCATGATGGACATTCTGCAAATTCTGCTGAGCGAAAGCTTCTGGGCCGCCTCCTTGCGCATCGCCACACCGCTGATCTTTGGCGTGCTCGGAGCGCTGCTCTGTGAAAAGACTGGCGTTCTTAACCTCGGTATCGAAGGCATCTTTGCCGCCGGGGCCATGGCCGGATGGATGGCCGTCTGGCTCGGCGCGGGCCTCTGGGGCGGCGTGTTGGTGGCCGCGCTCGCGGGCGCTTTCTTCGGCCTGATCCACGCAATCCTAACCGTGCCATTGGGCCTGTCCCAACACGTGTCCGGGCTTGGGGTAACCATGTTTGCCACCTCGGTCAGCTACTTCACTTATCGTACCGCGCTGCCCAATGTGTCCTCTCCGCCGCGCATCGAACCGTTTCAGCCGCTGGACGTGCCGCTGCTCTCGGACCTGCCGTTTCTAGGGCCGGTTCTGTTCCAACAAACCGCACTCACTTGGCTGGCGATCCTGATGGTCGGGCTGGTCTGGTACGTGCTCAACCGCACCCCGCTGGGCGTGGCCCTGCAGGCGGTGGGGGACAATCCCGACAGCGTCGATGCCCAAGGCCTCTCGGTCTACGGCTTGCGCATGGGGGCCGTTGTGGCAGGCTCTGCCCTGATGGCGCTGGGCGGTGCCTTCCTGACCATGTCAGCCTTTGACGCCTTCTTCTTTGGCATGGTGAACGGGCGCGGCTGGGTCTGCATCGCGCTGGTGATCTTTGCCAGCTGGAAGCCGGGCAAAGCCCTGCTCGGCGCGCTCTTGTTTGGCGCCTTTGACGCGCTGCAAGTCCGCCTGCAAACCGAAGTGGGCGCTCTGGTGCCGGGGCAAGTCTTCCTGATGGCACCCTACATCCTGTCGATCATCGCACTTGTGGTGGCCGCCCGAAAAGCCGACTATCCACGCGCGCTTCTGACGCCGTGGTTCAAAGGCCAACGCTAGGATTTCTCATGCTTGATCTGATCATCAAAAACGCTTCGCTGCCTGATGGGCGCACCGGTGTCGACATTGCCTGCCAAGACGGCATTATCACCGCTGTTGAAGCTGGCATCACGGCTGAGGCCACCGAGGTTATCGACGCCAAAGGCTATCTCGTGTCGCCCCCCTTTGTGGACCCGCATTTCCACATGGACGCCACGCTGTCGCTGGGCACTCCTCGCATGAATGTCTCCGGCACGTTGCTAGAGGGCATCGCGCTCTGGGGCGAGCTCAAGCCTGTGCAAAGTGTCGATGACATCATCCAACGGGCCCTGCGCTATTGCGATCTGGCGGTTTCCATGGGGCTGGGCGCGATCCGCAGCCACGTCGATACCTGCGATGATGAACTCAAGGGCGTTGAGGCGCTCCTTGAGGTGAGGGAGCAGGTTAAGGACTACATCGATCTGCAGCTGGTTGCCTTCCCACAAGACGGCGTCCTGCGCGATCCAACCGCCATGGCCAACACCCTGCGCGCGCTGGATATGGGCGTCGATGTGGTTGGCGGCATTCCGCATTTTGAACGCACCATGGCGGATGGTGCCGAGTCTGTGCGCCAGCTGTGTGAAATCGCCGCCGAACGCGGCCTTATGGTCGACATGCATTGTGATGAAAGTGACGATCCACATAGCCGACACATCGAAACGCTCGCCTGTGAATCCCAACGGCTGGGATTGCAGGGACGTGTCGCTGGCTCACACCTGACCTCCATGCACTCGATGGACAACTACTACGTTTCCAAGCTGATCCCGCTGATGGTCGAAGCAGGCGTGCACGCCATTCCCAACCCTCTGATCAACATCATGCTTCAGGGGCGGCACGACACCTATCCCAAGCGGCGCGGGCAAACCCGCGTGCGTGAGCTGCGGGACGCCGGCATCACTGTGGGCTTTGGTTCTGATTGCGTGATGGACCCGTGGTACTCTATGGGCACTGCTGACATGCTGGATGTGGCCTTCATGGGCCTGCACGTCGGCCAGCTGTCCAGCCGCGAGGACATGGCCTGGTGCTTTGACGCGGTCACGCAAAACTCGGCACACATCATGGGGCTGGAAGGCTACGGCATTGCCAAAGGCTGCGCCGCCAACCTTGTGCTACTGCAAGCGCGCGACAAGATCGAGGCCATTCGTCTGCGCGCGGACCGCCTCGCCGTGATCCGCAAAGGAAAAGTGATCGCCCGTAAACAACCTTCGGTCAGCTGCCTGTCGCTACCGGGGCGCCCTGAGAGCTTGGACCCGGCCGACTACGCGCCCAAGTCGCCCACCTGAAGCCATTCCCGGTGCGGCAGTTTACCCCTGCCGCGCCCGAATGGCGTCCAGCTTTGGAATAGACTTCACCGCGCCCACGTTTTCCACGGAAAGAGACGCTGCCGCACAGGCAAACCGCGCCGCCGTCACCGCGTCAGAGGTACGCGCATATTCCGCCAGAAAACTGCCATCAAACGTGTCGCCCGCGCCGGTGGCGTCCACCAGAGCGGCCTTGCACGGCGCCACGGCCACTTGCCCGTTGGCATCCGCCACCACCGCGCCGTCCTCACCAAGGGTCAAAACCACCAGTGCTGCGCCTTCGGCAAGGAACCGCCGGCAAATGTCATCAACACCAGACGTTCCAAACAGCGCTTCCGCATCCTCAAGGCTTGGGAACACTATATCGACCAGCGGCAAGATTTGTTTCAGCGCCTGACGCGCGTCCTCTGCCGACCACAGGTTCAACCGCAGGTTGGTGTCAAACGAAACGCGTGCCCCCGCTGCACGGGCGAGTTCTGCCGCCCGGACTGTAGCTGCACAGGAGGACGCGGAAATCGCCTGGGTGATCCCGCTGATATGCAGCACGCCCACGCCTTCAAACATCTCGGGCGAAAGGTCCTCCGGCCCGACCAAGCTCGCCGCCGATCCCGCGCGGCGGTAAGAGAACTGATGCCCGTCCGGGCCGTAGTCGATGAAGTATAGCCCGGTCGGGGCAGTTTCGGATTGCACCACGCGGGAGGCATCAATGCCTTCATCCGCATAAAGCTGCAAAATACGCTCCGCAAAATTGTCCGATCCCAGATGGGTCAACATGCCAGCCCGCGCCCCGGCTCGTGCAGCGGCAACGGCGGTGTTGGACACATCGCCACCAATTCCGGGACGAATGGTGTCCTCGTCCACAAAGGAGAATTCAAACATCGGTTCGCCAAAGCACAGAATGTCGAGCGGTTTGGGGGGAGGATGGGACATGTTCAGGATCCAGTGTCTTGAGGCGCTGCGCCTTGCGCAAGCGCAGTGTTGGCGGCGGCAAAGTGGTCTTGCATCGCAACGGTTGCGGCAGCCGCATCCCCGTTGGCAATGGCGTGTTGTATGCGGCGGTGGTCAGTCAGAATGCGCTGTTGATCCTGCGCTGTAGGCTGCGCCAGCCGACCAGCGCTCACCGAGGTTTTGATCGCCTCGCGCAACGACTGCACGATGTAGGCATAAAGCGGGTTGCCCGTGGCCTCTGCCACCGCAAGGTGAAAGCGATAGTCGAGCTCGGCGAAGCTGTCGGCGTCCTCCATGGCATCTTGCATTTGATCGCACAGCGCCGAGAGCCGGGCGCAATCCGCGTCACTCCGGTTTTGCGCCGCCAGAGCTGCGGTACTGGCCTCAATGCCATTGCGCACCTCCAAAGCCTGCAAAACACTGAACTGTGCCGTGGCCAGCCCTTGGCTCAACGATGCGGTCAACACATTGGCATCCAGCGACATCACCTGCGCCCGCCGCCCGTTGGAAATCTTGATCAACCCGGCACCGGCCAATTGCGCCAAGGCACCGCGCACCACAACACGGCTCACTCCAGCGCGCTCGCAGAGCTCCGCCTCAGACGGCAAGTCATCTCCCGGCACAAGCCCCGCATCCTTGATCATCGCGGCAATGCCCTCGGCCACCTGCGTATACAGCGGGCGACGGTCCAAAGTGTCGAGCGGGCTCTGCATGATGGTTTCGGGTCTCGGCGGGCAACAGGAATCTCTAGGCTGTATGCCTATAATACAGGTTGAAAGTTCTCACAAGAGCACAGGCCGTTAAGCCAATACACTTGGTCACACACGAATTGTCTGGATTACGTCCCTGCGACCAAGCCGCGCCACATCGCGAGCAGGTCCTCTCGCGCTGAAGCCTCGCAGATCGCCAACAGCAGATTGCCTTGCCAACTGACTTCGACGGCAAACATCTGTTCTGTCATGGAAAACAACGCCAAGTGGGGCCGATCTTGCCGGAATTGATCCACTTGCCCCACAAAACCCCCACGAGCTTTGGCCATATGGTGCAACGCTCGCAGCGCCGCTTCCGGACCAGTTTCCCCGCCAGTCTCCACCTCAAGCCAGGCAACAGACAGCGCCTTCACATCCGTAAAAATGCCAGGCGCAACCGCGTTTTCGCGCGGCGCTTCCAGCGCCTCCAACAAAGCCTGCCAAGACCAAGACCGGGCCGAACTTGGCATTTCCGGCGTCCGTGCGGCAATGTCAAATCGCAGGCTTTTGGCTCCATCCAGCGCTTGCGCAATTGCGGCCACGACGTCTTGCGCATCGGCATTGCTGGCATCCATAGAGAGACCCTCCAGCGCCACCAAATGCCGGTTGCTGATGGTCAGCAGCAGCGCGGCGTCGCGGTCTTGCGGGGACACAGCAATACTCCGCGCCAGCACCACTTCGCCAATTTCACCAATAACCGCCCGAACAGCCTCCGTCGCAGAGTCAAAGCTGCGCCACGCGCCATAGGCCTGCACCTCTGACGCTGCCACACGCTGCAATGCCTCGCGCGCCTCTGCCACCTCCGTGTCAGGAGCGGTCGGCGTATCTTTGCGCGGCGCGATCACGCGTCCCCCGCCAATTGGGTCAGCGCCGCAATGCCTTTGGGAACAACCGCGTCCGGATCACTGTCCAAAGCGCAAAGCAGGCACAGGAAATCTGCACGGCCTTGCGCCCGCACATAAACGCGCATGTCCCGCGTGGTCAGTACAATGCTGTCTTGCGTGGCTGCCTTTGGATCGCCAAGGCCTTCAGTCATCGCAAAACACCGCGCCGCCTCGGCGCAGAGACTGTCCAGTTTCTCGCGCGGCACGGCTGCGTCATGGGACGCCTTGAGGATCAGACGTGCGGTCACATCCCCGAAAGCAGCCACCTGACAGCCGGGAATGTCGGATCGTAGGGCCTCAAGGCAGTCTGCAACCGTCACAGATCGCTGTCCTCCAACGTCACGCGATCTCCTCTGGCTTTCTGCGCAGGGGGGAGATCACCTCAAATATCGCCCCCACCGCCCAGGGCGTGCAGCGGCATGTCTTGCAACTCTTCACTCGAAGGCCGCACCGGATTGGGCGACTTCGGGCGCACCCGTCGCGGCACCACTTTTGGACCATCGTCCTTGGCGCAGGGCGCTTCAGGTGCAGCCGCCAGCGGTGCCTTGGTCTCGGGCGCGTGGTCTTGTGTTTCTTCTACGGCGGGCGCGTTAACATCACCTTGCGCAGCGGTCGCAACTTCGGCTTCTCCCACCAACATCGCCACCATGCGCTCAATCAACGCCGCTCCGCCGCTGTTGCGCCAGGCGGTTTCATCCATGCCCGCGTTGATCGCCTCCAGCGTGGCAATCGGCACAATTGCATCAAAGGCGTCGCCAGCCTCCGCCTCAAGCCGCGCCAAAACCCGCGCGCGGTCCCGCTCGGAGCGTAGCTTGTCAAATTGCGTCACAACCAAGTGGTTTGGCCCTTTGATCTGTTGGGATATCTGCTCCCACAACGCCGCCTCAGACTGCCGCCAGGCCTGCGTTGCGTGGGTGCACCAGATCACACAATCCACCTCTTCCATCAGCGACAACCAGGTTTCATGCTTCAGGTTGGGGTCAGAAATCCCAGGAATATCAATCAGGTCGCACAGGTTGAGAATGTCGGAGTCCATCGAAAACCGGATCAGCTCACAGCCCGTCATCGGTGCCTCGCTGATGTCTGCTCCGTCAAATGCCACCTCAGTGCCGTCGTCGCGCACCAATGTTGCCCCACGCGGCCCATGGCGCACCCACACCGGTGGCACCCGCGTGGCAGTGATGCGCACCGGCATTGGGTCACATCCCAACAAAAGGTTCATCAAGGTGCTTTTGCCAGCGCTGAATTCCCCCATCAGGGCAATGCGCGGTTTGCGCGGTGCCTGCTGGGCCACAATATCTACATCCTGTGCGGTCATTGGGAGCTCCCTCCTGCCTTAACCAAAGTGCTTTGCAATAGTGCGTCAAACTGCGAGGTCAGCGCGTCCAGTTGGGCGCGCTTCTGACCTTCCTCGCCGTTTTGGAACAGCTTCTCGATCTCCGCGCTTTGCGGCGCGGCGCTGATGTCCTGCATGATCTCGTCGTGCTGCTCAAAGAACTCGCGCAAACACGTGGTTGCCAGCGCACGTACCTGCTCGGTCTGAATATCTTTGGATTGCAGCATGAAATCCTCGGTTTCCCGCGCGATCAGGTTCTGGAACCGTTTGGAAAAGGCGTTGAAGCCGCGAATGCGGTTCCACCAGGAAATCCACCAGCCATCATTGAAATCCAGCGCGATGGTCTGTCCCAGCGCAATTGGCGCTGGCAGGTCAGGCAGGGCAGGGGGCGCCATCTGGATGCCCTCCACCGCGTGACCATAGGTGTTGGCGTAAAGCATCGCCACATCCGTCATCGCCGCCTCAAACCGCGCCTGCGCCAAGCTGCGCACCCTTGCGCCAAAGGCCGAATAGGCGGTGCGCAACAGCATGCGCAGCCCCACCGGATCGTAGTCCCAGACAATGTCTTTGCCGTAGTTCTCGAGATGCGTCAGCAGTGAGCGTAACGCCCGGTCAATGAACTTCGCATGCGCCCGATCCGCGCGGGTGTGGTAGTCCGCGATCACGGCGTCAAGTTCCTCCGCAAAGGCCTGCTGATGAAACGCGGCGATGCTGCGGAACTCCTTGAGTGCATCATAAGTCGACAGGTTGGTACTGCCGCCTTGTTTGCCGCCAATCTGTACCATGCCCGCCGCCAACTCGCTGGTCGCCGCCGTCAACGCCGCATTGCTGGTCTTTTGCAAAAGCTGCTGGCCTTGCTCCTCAATCACCCGCTCCGACAGCGCCCGATAGAGGTGCCCCATGCCGGACAGCTCCCACACCATCTCATGTGGCTGCATCTGTCCATGCTGCTGGTCCAGCGCAATCTCCGCCCAGTCAAACAAGGCCTTGCTGGCCACCTCCGGCATGCCTTCGATGTTGCCGCTCAGCGCTTTGTTGGCCCAATACGCACTGCCAAACAGGATTTCGGCATCCTCTGGCCCTTGTTTGTTGTGCAATGTCTGGCGGATGCTGGCTTCAATCTCTGGCACCTGATTGGCCGGGTCCGGGAGCTCATCAATCCGGTTCACAAAGATCAGCACATTGCGCGACTTCAGGTTCGAAATCAGCCGGATCAACCCCATGTCCACCGAGGTCAGCGCTTGACCGGCCGACAGCACCACAACACAGATCTTACTGCTGCGCAGCGCTTGAATGGTCACCTGTTCACGCATCATGAACGTGTCGTTCACACCGGGCGTGTCCCGCAGGCACAGCGGCACCGGCACGGTGTCACAATTCAGCGTCAGATCAGCCGAGGACAGAATATCGGCAAAACGCCCTTGTTCGCTGTCCTCTTCGCCAAAATCATCGCCCAGAACGATGTAACGCTCCAACAGGTTCTTGTCGAAATAGCCGTAGTTGTGGGTCTCCCCCAGCAACAGGTCAAACTTCTTGCCCAGCCGTTTCTGCGCCTTGGCGCGCACCTTCTCGATCTGTTCGCCAATCTTGGCCAACTCGCTTTCCGCACCCGCACGGCTGGCCATCTCGCCAATCCGGCCACCTTGGTTCAGCAACCGGTCCCAATTGTCCTCGGTCATAAACTGAAAGCTGGCCCCGGTCTCCGCCGGACGCGACGCCGGTTTCAGGTGCAGCGAGGTCACCACAGAGGTCCAGGGGTTCACATCAGACGGCAACAAATCCGCCCACCCGGCCATCGCATTCACCAATGTGGTCTTGCCGGATTTCACCTGCCCAAGCACAGTGATGGTGGGCTCAAACCCCGCCACATCCTTGCGTAGACGCTCCACGGTTTTGGCAGAGTGCTTGCTCGCTACCTGCGACAGTTGCGCCAACAGGTGATCCAATTCGTCCAGATCCTGGCCTAGTTGTCCCAGACCTTCCAACCCTGTGCGCAGGTTGGAAATCCGCCGCGACGTGCGCACCTCGGGCTTGCTCTCTTGCCGAATTTGCATGTTCATGCCTGTGCCCTCGCGCCTATTTCTTTGCGGAGCTGCAACAACAGGATGATCCCGTCCTCCGCCGCCGTCGGGCTCTGCTCGACCTGCAACAACATCAACGTGTCCTCCCCGTCTCGGGCGTCATCCAGCAAATCCGCCGCTGCCGGATCTTGTCCTGCTTCTGCGTCCAACACCGAGGTCAAAGCCCGCACAGTGTCTGCGCAGCGCGACAACAACCCATCCGCATTGGGAATTTTGCCCGCATCAAGATCCGCTAGCATTTCCTGCGCTGCTGTTTGCAGCAGCGTCTGCAACTGATCCATCAGCGCGGTTTCATTGTCTAAAGCTGGCGCGCGCGACACAGGTGTTTGCTGCGGGGCAGGGCGCGCACCATCACGCGCGGCCTCCACAACCTCCCCCAACTGCGCCAACAGCAACCGCGCCTGATCCAAATCCGCCGCACGGCCCTTACGCACCTGCGCCTCAACCGCCTCGACCAATTCTTGGCCACCAGATGCCGCCCACAACTCCTGTTGCGCCTCGCCGCCCGCCCGGGCCTTGAGCGCGTGCAACGTAGCCACCGGATGCAGTCCCAGAAACGCCTCCGCTGCGGTTTCTTCCAGTGCGGCCAGCTGGTCCGCCAACCCGCCTGTCATAATGTGCCGGTCCGCCTTGGTCAGGGCCAGAAAACTGTGGTCCTTGATGGCATCCGGCACTGCGTCCCAAATCGCGTGTTCCGAGGTGTCAAACCCTTCGCTGCACCAGACAAACACCTGACCCTCCTGCAAGGCCGTCTGCATCAACACCTGTTGTGCCGCGGGATCATTGGGTTGCGTCACTTCCACAAACGCCAGCGTTCTCAGGCTGTCGATTGGCACCTCATAGGTGACCCGCGCCGCGCCCTGCGCGAGCCTTTCCAGCGCATGACCTGCAACTGTTTCTGTCGTCCCATCCGACCACGTCACTGTGGCCTGCGCTCTGGCGCCGTAAACCACCTCAACAATCGGCACGCCTTGCGGCGGTTGGATCACATCGCCACCCAGCATCATATTGATCAGGCTGGTTTTCCCGCTGCCCGGGCGACCGAGCACCACCACGCGCACCGCCTCAGTCAAGTGGGTCAGGATCTCTTCGCCAAAGGCCTTTTGCCGCCGTGGCACATGCCCGCTTTCCAATGCGGAGTGCAATTGCCCAACGATCTGCTCTGGTTGTGTCTGCATCACTTCCCGACCTTTCGCGTTAGGCTGACAATGGTGCGCACCGTGCCACGATGCGCTCGCCGGTCGATCTGCACCACCTCGCCAGTGGAGCGAGGGGGCGCCGGTTGCGGGGCCGATATCGGCGTGGCCTTCTTTGTCTCCGCCCGAGGCTCGGCTTTGATCACGCACAGCGATAGGTTGTCCTGCTCCGGACAACCCTCAGCCCGCACGGCTGTAAGCAACGCCGCGCCTATTTCCTGACCGGTGGCTGTCGCATGATCCTGCAAAACCTCCGCGACTCTTTCGTCAGCCAACGTGTGAAGCCCGTCACTGGCCGCCAGCACAATATCCCCGGCTTGCAACGTCATCGGCTCGGCGCGGCAATCCACCTTGGCAATCTCCGCACCCGCCAAAACCGAGATCAGCGCACTGCGATCCGGGTGGTTCTGCGCCTCATCGGCATCTATCAACCCGCGCGCCTGCATCAAGTCAATCTGCGCCGCATAAGAGTGATCTTCGTTCAACCGATAGAGCCGCCCGGCGCGCCACAGATACAGTGGTGAGTCGCCAACCGAGACCCAATAGAGCCGCGCCCCAAAAATCACCGGCGCCACCAACGTGGCCCCCATGCCCGACGCATCCGGATTCTGCTGCTCATAGAGCTGGATACAGCCATTGGCCGCTTCCACAGCCTCTTGTAGCACAGGCCCGATGTTGCGCTCCATTTCCTCCGGCGCGCCGCTCAACAGCTTCAACTCACTGAACAATTCCGTCGCCACGATGCCGCTGGCCACGTCGCCGCAGGAATGCCCGCCCATGCCGTCCGACAGCACCGCAAATCCCATTGGCGCGCCCAAAGGGAAGTCGGCCACCACCGTGTCTTCCTGCCTCTCCCGCGCGCCCAGAGAGAGCGCGGTGGCCACATCAAAGCTGAGCTCAGCCAAGGTCGCCGCGCCCCGCATCCGCGTCACCCCAGGCGAAGTCTTCGCCACATAGGGCCACAAACCGCAATGTGGTTTCCCCAATCCGAATAAGGCTGTTGCTGTCCAAATCCTCCGTGCTCAGCACCGGACGGCCATTCAGCCGCACCAGATTGGCTTTGCCGCCATGGCCAAAGAAAAACCGCCGCTGTTCGCCGTCAAAGGCAATCGCCGCATGGTTCTCGCGCGAAATCGTGGTGTCGCCAAAATCAAGCCGTACGGTCTGGCCTTCGCCCCGCCCAATCTGGGTCAACCCGTCATGTAGCGAAAACGATGCCCCTTTGCCGGGGCCATCGACCACAACCAGCCAGCCCACCGGGAACTGTGCCTGTGCCGACACCGGCGCTTCGCGGGTTTGCGCCATGGGATCATGCGCCTGACTGGCGGGCGCACTAAACCCGAGCAAACGGGTTTTTACGCGCCCTTTGGACCCGCGTCCCGCCCCTGGCTTGGCGGCTGCCATATTGGCCTGCAACGCCGCCAGATCCACTTCCGGCTCCGCAGGGGCAGGCGCCACTCGCGTTGGCTCTGGCTCTGGTGGCGGCGGTGCAACGGGTTCCGCAACAGGGGGTGGGGCCGCGACTTGGGGGGCGGGTGCCACCTCCGGCTCCGGCATCCGCGGCGCTTCAAAGGGTTGGTCTTCCAATGCGTCTTGCGGCGCTTCCTCTGCAAACAGATTGCCAAACGGATCGCTTGGGACCTCTGGCTCAGGCATGCCCGGCGCGGCAGGGGCTTCCACCGGCGCGGCTGTCAAAGCTGCGGAAATCGCGGACAGATCCACCGGCGCCTCTGCAGGTTCGGGCGGCTGCGGGGCCACAAACGCGGCGGCGTCTGGCGCAGGCTGGGCGGGGTCCGCCTCGATATGCATCGTTAGTGTCGGTTCTTCGGCCACATCCGCACGGTCTTGCTCTCGCAATCGCAACGGATAGCGCAATGCCGCGCCGTCAGCCTGACCAGCCGCTTGGGATTTCTCAGCAATAATATCGCGAATAAACCGCATGGGATGTCCCTTCAGATTAGAAATAGACGGGTGTTGGGGTTGGACCGGTCACCCTTCAACCGGTCACGGAATTTGTGGAGGAGGCTCTCCCCATCCGGCTTGGCGGGCGCAGGCGCTTCCGGCCCCTCCGCGCTGGGCCGGCGCAAGAAATCGCCCTGCTGCAATAGCCGCGTTGGTGTTCTGGCACGGGCCTTGCACAGCCGATCCTGCTCCTTGAGATAGGCCTCAACGTCGTCAATCGGATCGCCAAAAATATCGACGTATTGCTTGGGCGGGGGCGGCGCCTGCCGCGCTTCTTCCAGTGCTTTGAGCGGCTTTTGCAGCGCCTTCGGCAACCCCGGTGTCAGCACCTTGTTGGTCTTGCTCACCAGCTCTTCGATCACACCAATCACCGCTGGATCAAACACCGCGAGCGGCTTGGGAATGGGCCCATCCATCACCGCCAGCCAGTCATCAGCACAGCGCAGCCGGTCTTTGGGTTCCAGGGCAAGCGCCCGATCCGTGGCCAGCTTAAGCCGGATATCAATTTCAAAATCCGTCGACTCCAGCGGCACATAGGGGTCCATCCGGCCCGCATCCACGGTTTCCAACCGCGTCTGCGCATCCGGTGGCGCCTCGCCGGTAAAGACCAAATGGCAGAGCGCTCCCAGCGAATACAAATCGCTATAGGCGCCTTGCACCCCTTCGGCGCAATAGAACTCCGGCGGCGAATAACCGTCTTTCACCGCCAACATGCGCTGGCTTTGCCCGCCCTCGGCGTCTCCCGAAGAATAAGCCGCGCCAAAGTCAATCAGCGTCACGTCACCATTGGCGCTCAGGATCAGGTTGTCCGGCGCCACATCGCGGTGCAGCACACCCCGGTCATGCAAATAGCTCAGCGCGTCCAACACCTGCCGCAGCAGCTTGTCCACCAACGTGGGCGTCAACCGCCCCGGTGCGTGGTCCACCAGCTCATGCAGGTCCACCCCTTCGACAAAATCCATCGCCGTGTAGGCCGTACCGTTCTCTGCAAACGTCTGATGTACACCGACAATGCGCGGATGGTCTAATCCGGCCAACTGATGTGCCTCGGCCTGAAACTGTTCCAAAACTGAGGCAAAAAACGGCGCGCTTTCCGGCCCGGACGGCACCACCTCTGCGCCCACACGGTGGCAAATCTGCTCGGGAAAACACTCCTTGATCACCACCACACGGTTCAGGCTGTCGCGCGCGAGGTAGGTCAGGCCAAATCCCCCTTGGCCCAAGCTGCGCGTGATCCGGTACTGCCCGCGCAAAAGCTCGGTACCCGCAGGCAGCACAGTCACGTTTTCCTCAGCGCAATCCATCTACGCAGCTTCCTCTCTATCATGCGACCAGGAGGAAATGCGGCAGCAAGTTCTCACCTTCACGGCTAAGCTGTGGAGGAAATGTGTTCCAATCGTGGCAGCAACGCGCAAGCGGTGTGGCACTCCATTCAGGTTTGACGCGAATAAGCGGCGAAGCTGAATCCTGAGATTGCGAAGGGTTTTGCGGTGTTTTGGTTGCTCGACGGGACCGGCTGTTTTGAAAGCTGGTTTATTTACAAAGTGTTACGGTGGGTTCGTGAAAGTCAGGCACGCCCCCGTCGCACCCAAAGGGCTTTAATAAAGGGTAAACAACCCAGCCCAATTCCGCAGTCTTGCTCTCCTATGGCCGTCCGCGCGTCTGGACAGGTCTTGTCGCGCTAAGCTGTTCTCAATCCACCCAAACCTGTGCAAAGGTAGAGACAGACATCTTTGACGGAGCTCCTGTTTCACACGCGCAGCCATTTCAACGCGCAACCATAAGGGCAGGGGCGCCCACCTAATTGACGGACTTCCTAAGCATCTTGCGAAAGGACAGGCTTTGAAACGCTGGATTTTGAGACTTTTCACCGGGCTGATTGTGCTCACCGTGGCGCTGGGCGTGTTGATCTGGGCCGCGCTGGCGACCCCCTTGTTCAGCGGTTTTCGCAAAGACTTTGTCGCGGATCTCTTGACCGAACAAATCGGTCAGCCCTTCCTGATTGATGGCGACGTGCGCGTTGTCCTTGCGGGCACCACCAAAGTGCACGTCTCCGGCGCCAGCATACCCAGCGAAAACATCACCGACATAAACCTGGCCCGGCTGGATCTTTTGGAGTGGGAACTGGATCTGCCCGCCTTACTCGACCGCCGTATCGATATCGACAACCTCACCATCGACGGGCTGCAAGTGAACTTGATCACCAAGGCCGACGGCACCACCAGCTGGACCAAATTTGAGCCAGAAGACGCGGTGGAAACAACAGACGTAGCCCAAACTGAGGATAGCGCCACCGCAGACGATCTGCCCGATCCCTCCATCATCACCTTCCTTAGCGACCGCACGGTGTCCTTCACCAACATCGGACTGGCCTCGATCGACGAGGAAAGCGGCTTCGAGTTCATCTTTGCGTTGGAGAAAATCCTGTTGGAGCAGCTTCAGGACGGCCAACTCGCCTCCGTCACCGGCGCGGGCACGCTCAACGGTGAAGCCTTCACATGGGACGGCAAATTCCCAGACAGCGCGCCCTTCACCAATCAACTCGAATTTGGCGACATCTCACTGAGTTACAACGGCGCCCGGCTGCCCGACAGCCCGCAAGGCTACACCGCGCGGCTCGAGCTCACCACCGGTCAAATTGGCGATGTGTTTGAAGTGCTTGGCCTCGCCCGCAGCCTCGAAGGCGTCGGGTCTCTGTCGGTAGATGTCACCAGCGCGCCGCAACTGCTGACCCTGGAAAACCTGCAAACCACGCTGGACCTGAGCAAAGGTCAAAACGTGACGGTAACCGGCGATGTCGACAACCTCTTCACCCGTGCGGGCTTTGACTTCCAGATGGACGCGCGCCTTCATCCAGAGGGACAGCCGCCCGCCGATGCCAACAGTTTGAAAGACCTCAAACTCACTGAAATCCACGCCCATGTGGTCAACACCGGCGAGCGGCTCACCTTTGAGGAACTGCTGATCCAAACCAACGCCTTTGAGCAGGGCCTCGACCGTGTTGGCCCCATTTCCATCGGCAATGTCTATCGGTCCGAACAGAAAACCCTTGGCCTGCGCGACATCACGCTTCAAGCCGGACCAGAAGACGCGCCTTACCTGACCGCCGAAGGAGACATTGGCGATGTGTTCAATCTCGCCTTGGTGGATCTGACCGGACGTCTGCAAGGGTCCGCCGAGCTGTTGCTCAAGAACCTGCCCCCCGAAGAGGTCGCCAAGTTTGGCGGTGTGGAAGCGGACTTTGTCATCAACGACAACGACGGTGAGCTCAGCTTGCGCGAACTCAAGGCCCAAACCGTCGACACCGATCTCTGGACATTAAACGCAGATGTGGTGGTCGCCAGCATCGAAGAACTCGCGGGTATGAAATTGGACCTGCAATTTGGTGTTGCGGACACCGCGCCTTTCCTAACCGCGCTGGGCCTGAAACCCGTGGGGGTGTCGACGCTCACAACCGGCTTCACCCTCGAAGGCGCAGCCAAAGAAGCCAAACTTGGCTTTGATTTTCAGGCGGACGGCACGGATCTCACCTCGGACCTCACCTTTGATCTCAGCGAAGACATCAACGTGATCCGCGGGGCGATCCTCAGCAACCGCATGCGCCTCGTGGACCTGCGCGAAGGCGGCAAAATCCTCGTGCAACTCAACAAACGCGCCAAGGCCGCCAAAGCGGCCAAAGAGGCCGAAGCCCAAGAGGCAGATGATGGCCGCCCGCCGATCCAGCCTCTGGTGCTGGAAAAGAAGAGCAACGTCTTCAGCCTCAAACGGATCCTTACCGAAACCGATCTGGCAATCACTCTGGAACTGGCGGAATTTGTCGGTGACGCGGGCACCTCCTCGATGAGCAGCGAGTTGATCGCCAAGGAGGGCCAGATTCAAGCAGGCCCCATCGAGCTCTACTACGGACCCGGCTTCTTCAAGGTCACCGCCTCCATGGACGCCATCGAAAATCCCGACCGGGCCCGCATTCAGGGCAGCACCAGCGGCTGGGACTTTGGCGAAATTCTCAAGGCCCTCGAGGTCAACATCCCCGCGCGGGGCAAACTGTCGGCCAATGTCGATGTGACCGGCAACATTACTTCCGGCAAAGCCTTCATGAACTCCATGGCAGGCAGCGCCTCGCTCAATATGCGCGACGGCGCCATCGCCACCAGCCTGTTGGAACTAGCAGGCCTTGGCATCTTCCCCTGGCTGTTTTCGCAGGAGTTTGCCGCAGGCCAAACCGAGATTGTCTGTGTAAAAGCCCCGGTTAAGATCAACGCGGGCAATGTCGCCTTCACGCGGGTGGTGGCCGAAACCCGCAGTGTGCAAATGGTCGTGCGCGGCATGGTGGATTGGGTGAAAGACGCCATTGCCGTCCGCGCTGAACCGCGTCGCGTCGGCCAACCTTTGGCGCGCAGCGCTTGGCCGTTTGAAGTCAATGGCAAGCTGACCGATCCGCAATTTAAACTGTTGGTTGGTGGCTCGCGCAGCCGTCGCGCAGATGGAGCGGACCAAATGCCCGCCAATCGCAAACCCTGCACCCCCGATATCTTCCAACTAGAACAAGCTTCGGAGTGACCCATGACCCGTCTCTGGCTTTGCCTCTCCCTCCTGCTGCCCTCAGCCACTTTGGCGCAAACCCATCCGGAGTTTGCCACCGTGGGCGATTGGACCGTGCGGACCAACCCCGCCAACGGAAACGGCTGCTACATGGAAAAGACCTTCGACAGCGGCACGCTGGTGCAAATCGGCGTTGTGCCAGACCGGCAAGGCGCTTTCTTTGCCGCCTACAACGCCGCTTTTGACGGCGTGGAAGAAGGCGCTGAAGGCAGCGTCTTGTTCGACTTTGGAGACAGCCGCTTTCAGGGCGCCGCCAAAGGCGCCTTCCACAACGGGGTGCCCGGTGGCTACGCGTTTTTTGACAATCCGGAGTTTGCCAAAGAGTTTGGCAAGCGCACTTCGGTTCTGGTGCAAGGCGGCGCCGGCGGGGAGGAGGAAATCGATCTCACCGGCAGCCTAAAAGGCCTGCGCAGTATCCAGGCCTGTCGGGATGAGTATGGTAGCGATTAATTGCGTCGCAAAATACAACCTTAGGCCTTCTTGATCCGAGCACAGCTTTAAGGATAGCGTGGCGTCCACCTGTAGGTAACCAATTGCCCTGACGTTTTAGGTGTTACTTGTGACTCGACTTACTTCCGCAGTGTTTTTTGCGGTACTGCTTCTGACTTTCGGGTACGGCGTTTCGTTCCCGCTTTTGTCCATTTTGCTAGAGCAAAGCGGCGTGGGTGCTGCCCGGATAGGTCTTAACGCTGCCATGCCTGCCCTGGGCTGGCTGTTGGTCACGCCGTTCCTGCCTCTGCTGCACCGGGTCTTCACCACCCAACAGTTGCTCTTGGCTTTTCTTATCCTCTCTCTCACGGGGCTGGCCTGTCTCGCGCTCACCACCCGCTTCGAACTCTGGCTGTTGGGTCGCTTTGCCTTTGGCGGCGGCCTGGGCGTGCTGTTCCGCGTTCTGGAATACTGGCTCAACGCCACCAGCTCCTCCGCTACCCGCGGTCGCACCATCGGGCTCTATATCTTCTTTTTTCTGCTTGGCATCGCCATGGGCAGCCTGTCGCAGCCGCAGTTTGGCACCGCTGGTCTCACGGCCTTTGCCGCTGTCGGGGTGCCGATCCTGCTCGGGGGTGCCCTGCTGGTCAGCCTCCCGCTCAATCAGCCGCCGTCCGCCACGCCCACAGCGAAGGTTCGGCTCCGCAGACCCCTTGCTGTAGCGCCTTTGGCGATGGCGGCGGTGATCTGCTACGGGCTTTTTGAGGACGTGCCGGCTTATCTGCTCTCGGTCTACACCCTGCGCGTTGGGCTTGGCGAAAACATCGCCGCCTATACGCTCACGGCCTTTGCGCTTGGCAACTTGCTGGGGGCCGTGCCTCTCGGGGTGATGTCAGATCGCTTGGGCCGCACGCCAGTTCTGATCGGCTGCGCCACGGTGGCGCTGGCGGTGGCCTTGACCCTGCCCATGGCCGCAGCCACGCCACATCCGTACCTGCTGTTGATAGCGGTTTGGGGAGCTTGCGCCGGCGCGCTCTACGCGGTGGGTCTCGCCACACTGGGCGATCATTTTAGCGGTTCTGCGCTGATTTCGGCCAATGCCCTGTTTGGTACCATCTATGCCGCTGCTGCCCTGACCGGCCCGTTAATCAACGGGGCGGCCATGCAGCTGTGGTCCCCTCACGGATTGATGCTGTCCTGCATCGGGATCTTTGCCGCCTTTTTGGGGATGGCCGCTCTGTTGGCGCGTGCGCGTCAAAACCCGACCACTGGGCAATGGGAGAACGGCTGATGCATCTCGATCTGATTGGCCAATTGGGCGAGGATTTGAAGAGCGCCAAAGACGGTGATGCGCACTGGCAGCTCTGTGTGAAGGCTTTTGAAACGCTTGGTGTTGTTGGAGTCGGCTATGGGGTGATCCCTATGGCTGCTTTGGCAGAACGGGGCAAAATGACCGAAGCCACGTTTTTCCGACACACCTACAGTCAGGAATGGGAAGACGCTGTCGGTATTGACCGCTTGCTGGACGAGGATCTCAGCACAGAGTTGTTGATCCAAGGGCATGAGGAAATGAACTGGAATGATGAACCAGACCCGGATTCCGCGACCCCGTCAAACATGCGCCTGCATCAGTTGGAAAACGATCTGGGCATGATCTGGGGCAAAACCTTGCTCCTCTCGCATCACACGCGCGATCCAATGTCCTCAGGGATTGGCCTTCATGTGAACACGGTGAAGTCTGACGCCGAATTTGATGCGTACTGGCAGGCCCATGAAAAGTCCGTGCGCGTCATTGCCGGTATGTTGAATTCGGGCATGTTGGGACCGCATAAGGACGGCGTTGTGCGGCTCTCCGGGCGGGAGAAAGACTACATCTACTGGTCTGCCTTGGGGCTGGATCGTGTACAGATTGCGGATCGCCTGTGTATCAGCGCCAACACATTGAACAAACCTATTGCCAGCGCCAAGGCTAAGCTCAAGGCACGCAACACGTCGCAAGCGGTGGCCAAAGCCGTGCTGTTGGGGCTTGTGGATCTCTGAAACTGGCAATTGTTTGCCACTTGTCCGTGACCCGTGGGATTTGCGAAAATGGTCATAGCAGAAGCAAGGAGATGTTCAGAAAATTTCGGCCGTTTTGGTTGGAAGCGCTGTGGTAGTGACGCTTCAATCTGGCTTCGACTGTTCCGGTGACATCAAGTGAGTGGTGGCGTGGTGATATTCGATGAGGCTGCATTTTGGCCCCCCCAAGGCCAAATGCATCTGGAGGTTTTCAGTTTTTGCGAAACGAGACCAGGAGCGGTTCGGCACCGAAGGCACGACAATTGATCTGTTGCACCTTCACCGTCGAGTGTTTCGCCACCTCTGGTGTCCGGATTTAGACGGTACTTTTTTATGACCAAGAACGAAGGGGCCTTTGGGCCCCTTCCTTTCGTCCTCTGCTGCCCGATTGCCGTTGCGCCGTAGGCGCGCAAAAATTTTGTGCGTTAAGAAATTCCGCACCTCCGTAAAACAGTCGCGATACCGACAAAATACCGACGTTGTTTTGCCCCCGCCAATTGCCGTCCTTACCCCATCGTAACGGTGCCGTTGCCAGAAATTCCGCCTAAATACGCAACGGGTCGTAGTGCTGTGATGAGAGGTCGGATCTTCGAACTCTATTCTGAGTTATGTCATTGAATCTAATTGTAATATTTGAGGCCCTCTCAGTTCCTCGTGCTTTGCAAGAAGCGGCTTTTGCAACAGCCTGCGCGCGGTATGTTTGAACCTTATGCAGTCCAAGACGCTATACCGGTTTTTCCACGCGGTCTTTCCCACCGACGTCCTCAAAACCAACTGCGCCAAAATTTTAGGCATCCACCAAATACAACCGCTGTCCAAGCCAGCACCGGATAGAAAACATTTGCCGAAACCGGTTTCGGAGCAAATCGTGAATGTATGAACGCGATTCGAAACCTCACGAAACAGTCCGACGGCACCGGGTCATCCCCGCGTCGGGGCAGGGTCACCATCAATGACCTTGCAGAGCGCCTTGGCATGTCCAAGAGCACCGTTTCGCGCGCGCTCAACGGCTATCCAGACATCTCCGAAGCTACCCGCCTGCGCGTGTCCAATATGGCGAAAAAGATTGGTTATCAACCGCTTAGCCATGCTCAGGCGATCCGCACGGGACGGGTTCGGGCCCTGGCTTTGGTGCTGCAAACCGATGAGCCGGATCGCCACAACCCGTTTTTGCAAGACTTCCTCATGGGCGCCTGCGAAACCGCCAGCGCCCATGGCTGGACTGTCACCATTGCCACGGCAACCTCGGACGCCGATACGCTGACGGTGTTGGACCGCCTGATCGATGAGCACAAGGCGGATGGTTTTATCTTGCCGCGCACCGAAGTACAGGACGCGCGGGTTGACCTATTACGTTCTAAATCAGTGCCTTACATCATGTACGGCCGCACCAGTCACGGCGTGCCGCCTGCCCAGCAAGAAGGCTCTTGGGTCGATATTCTCGGGGAAGCCGCCATGTGCAGCGCCGTCACTCGATTGGCCGGCCTCGGTCACGAACGCATTGCCTATGTCGGCAGCACATCCAACTTTAATTACAGCCACTTACGCCGCGATGGCTTCAAAGCTGGCCTTTCCGCTGCAGGTTTGGACCATGACCCTGACCTGATCAAATCCGGCGCCCGCACCCGCGAAGAGGGCGCCGCTCAAGCCCGACAGCTCCTGCTGCATCCCGAGCCGCCCACAGGCATCGTCTTTGCCACCGACATGGCCGCCTTGGGCGCCTACAGCGCGGTCGCTGACCTGGGTCTAGAGGTGGGGCGCGACGTATCCATCATCGGCTATGACGGCGTACCTGAGGCCGAATACGCCCGTCCTGGTCTGACCACCTACTGGGTCGACACGCAACGCGCCGGTGGTCGCCTTGCGGAATTACTCATTCGACAAATACGGGGGGAGGCGGCCGAAACTTTGCGCGAAGTTTCGGAAGCCAAGCTCATCGAACGTCAGTCCGATGGTCCCCCGGCGCAGACCTCTGCGCAACTCGCGCTCAAAATCAAGAACCGTGATCCGATATAGGGGAGGACTATCATGTCACGTCACATCTCAACGAAACTACTGATGAGCACCGCGCTCACTGTTTGCCTGGCAGCAGCCGCGCAGGCGGACACCATCCGCTTCTGGACAACCGAGGAACAGCCAGAACGCCTTGCAAAACAACAAGAAATGGCGGAGCAGTTCAAAGCGTCCAACGGCGTTACTGTTGAAGTCATTCCGGTCAGCGAAAGCGATCTCGGCACCCGTGCCACCGCGGCCTTTGCAGCCGGCGATTTGCCAGACGTGATCTACCACACGCTGCAATACGCACTGCCTTGGGCGGAAGCGGGCATTTTGGACACAGAAGCTGCGACAGAAATTGTTCAGGAACTGGGTGAAAAGACCTTTGCACCAGGTGCCGTGGCTATGGCGGATTTCAACGGCGAAACCGCATCCGTTCCGGTGGATGGATGGACCCAGATGGTGGTCTATCGCAAGGACCTGTTTGAAGCCAATGAGCTCGAAGCGCCGAACAGTTTTGACAACGTATTGGCTGCATTGGAAAAATTGCACAATCCGCCAGAGATGTACGGCTTCGTTGCTGCAACCAAGGTGGATGAAAACTTCATGAGCCAGGTGCTGGAGCACGTGTTCCTGGCGAACGGCGTGAGCCCGGTTGGTCCCGATGGGTTCCAGCCATTGGATGAGGCAGCCACCACCGAAGTTCTCAACTTCTACAAGGCCATCTCCAAAGCCTCACCTCCCGGCGAGCTGTATTGGAAACAGTCGCGCGAGCTGTACTTCGCAGGCCAAGCGGCCATGATCATCTGGTCGCCGTTTATTCTCGACGAACTGGCCGGCCTGCGCGACAGCGCTCCGCCCACCATCAACGACGATCCAACCTCTGGCGAGCTGGCGTCTTTGACAGGCATCGTGACCAACTTCTCCGGCCCATCTAATCCAGACGGCGCGGCATGGGGCGACGTTCGCTACTTCGGCATTACATCGGATGCTGACACCGATGCGGCCATGGATTTTGTGAAGTTCGCGATGGATGACGGCTACACGCAAACTTTGTCGATTGCACCAGAGGGCAAGTTCCCTGTCCGTCGCGGCACCTTGGAAAACGCCTCGGCCTTCTCCGACGCCTGGTCCAAATTGCCGGTTGGTGTAGATCGTAAAGCGCCCTTGGGCGACCTCTATGAGCAAGCGATGATTGATGAAATTGTCGGCGGTCTGGACGTTGCAAAACGCTGGGGCGTGACCGAGGGTCAGCTGTCTCTGGCGTCCAAAATGATCAACAGCCAAGCCATCAACCGGGTGGTGCGCCAATATATCGATGACGAAATTGACGCCGCCGCTGCCGTTGCTGCGATGAACGACGAACTGTCGAAAATTCAGTAACTTGGTTTGACCGTTGCGGCCTGCCTATCGTGCGGGTGGGCCGCAATGAACACCACGTCTTAGAGGTTTCTCATGTCTACGGCTCACCCGCCGACCGGCACGGGAGCACTGGCCAAACGCGAGGCGCGTTTGGCTTGGGGGCTCCTTGCGCCGACTGTGATCAGTGTCGCACTGGTCGTGGTTCTGCCATTGCTTGCGGTCATCTGGATCAGTTTCAAACCGTTCACCTTGTCGGACATGCGCCCGCCGGCACCAATCGTGCGCGAAAGCTTGCGTGGATCCGGGGATGATTTCCGCATCGAATACCGCATTCGCAATTCCTCTCAGGATGAGGCCATCAGTGGGGTCACGCTTGCAGATCGCATTCCGGACATGGTTACGTTGCGCGAAGCTGTTCCGGCGCCCTGTGTTCTGACCGGTCGCGATTTGTTTTGCGATTTTGGTGACATGGAAGCCGGTGCGCGAGAACGTTTGCGTCTGCCAGTGGACATTTCGGGCGATCCTGACGCGGCGGAGGCCGCGGTGGAAGACAGCGAGCCAGACGTCACCGGCGGCGGGAAGTCTGTCCTCACAAATGGTGGCTTGAGCCTGAAGAACTACGCGCAACTGTTTGACGGCGGAGAGTTCTGGACCGTCCTGTGGGTGACGTTGTTTTATACGGTGTTTGGCACAATTGGCGCGTTGCTGATGGGGTTGTTTGCGGCGCTGTTGCTGAACAAATCCTTCCGCGGCCAAGGCTTCATTCGCGGATTGTACCTCTTTCCCTATGTGGCTCCGGTCATTGCGGTCGCTTTCACGTGGGTGACGCTTTTCGATCCTTTCTCCGGGTCTGCCAATGCATTGCTTTTGCAAATGGGGGTGACCAACGAGGCCATAAACTTCTTTGGCGAGCGGCCTTTGGCGCTCATTATGGTCACGGTCTTTGAGATCTGGCGCTATTTCCCGCTCTCATTCCTTTTCATCCTAGCGCGCATGCAGTCGATTGACAGTTCGATGTATGAAGCCGCGGACATGGACGGTGCGTCGCCGTTTCAGAAATTCTGGCTACTCAGTCTGCCACAGCTCTTGGGCATCCTGTCAGTTCTTTTCTTGCTGCGCTTCATTTGGACGTTCAACAAGTTTGACGACATCTTCCTGCTGACCGGCGGCAACGCAGGTACGCGGACCCTAACCGTGAACGTCTATGAACAGGCCTTTGCCATTTCCAACATCGGTGCTGGCGCCGCGGTGGCCGTGGTGATCCTTCTGTGTCTGCTGTCTTTCTCCTTTGTCTTCTTCAAATTCATCAGCCGCGAGGAGGGCCTGTGATGCGCAATGGTTTTGTCATTGGCCCAGTCTTGGGCGCGCTGTGGATGATTGTGATGGCGACCACCATCGCCGTGGCCATGAGCTTCGCGACTGGGTCTGCATTTAGACCACAAATCCTTTGGTGTTTGATTTGGGGGGCGGCCGCAGGTGTTGCTTATGTTCGTTTGCCCAAGGTTGGTCCGCAAGTCGGTGTGACAGCAGTGGTCGCAGCGCTGTGCCTCTTGCCGATTGGTGTAATGCGGATTGGCGAGGGCGTATCAGGATCGGCACAGGTTGTTGCCCTGTTGTTGCTCGGTTGTGGCGTGCACTTCGGTCTGGCCAAGATCTTGAAAGAGCTGCCTTTTGGCGCGCTCACCCGGCATGAATACGAAGAGGCGATTATTCGGTTCCTCACCGGTTTCGGTTACATTTTCTTCACCGCCATTGTGGTGATCCCGTTCTACGTCATGGTGATGACCAGCCTGAAATCGCAGCAGGCGCTGCTGCAAAACCCGCTCGATTTCTCGATTGAGATCAGCAAGGGCTTTGGGTTGTTCCGCAGCTATGTGGAACTGTTCCGCGACTTCAATTTTGGCACCTATATGTGGACATCGTTCTTCGTGTCTGTGCTGACAGTGTTCATCACCTTGGCCTTTAGCGTGCCTGGGGCCTATGCCGTAGCGCGGTTCCGTTTCAAAGGACAAAAGGCGTTTTCGCGTTCTATCCTGTTGATTTACATGGTGCCGATGATCGTCTTGGCGCTTCCGATCTACATTGCGTTTTCGATGACCGGCCTGCGCAACTCGATCCTTGGTATCGTGCTGATCTATCCGGTCACGACCATTCCGGTAGCGCTCTACATGTTGCAGGGCTACTTCCGTGGGTTGCCAACCGAGGTCGAAGAAGCCGGGCTTATGGACGGGTTGTCGCGGCTGGCTGTGATTTGGAAAATCACCTTGCCGCTGAGCCTCCCGGCGTTGGCCTCTGTGTCGCTCTACGTCTTTATGATCGCCTGGAACGAATTTCTGCTCGCGTTCATGCTGCTCGATGACCCTTCCAAGTTCACGCTCACCCGTGGGGTGGCGATGCTCAACTCTTCCGAAATTCCAAGACAACACCTGATGGCGGGCGCGGTGATCGCAACGGTGCCGATTATGGTGCTGTTCCTTGGACTTGAACGTTTCATGACCAAAGGCCTCACCGCAGGCTCAGTCAAAGGATAAGAAAATGACATCTTCTCAGGATATTAGTGCCGAAGCGAAACAGGTCCTGATCACCAATGATCGTGGCGGATACACGGTGCCGACGGCTGGGTTGTATCCGTATCAGTGGAACTGGGACAGCGCCGTGGCCGCACTTGGTTTTGCGCAGTTTGATGTGGACCGCGCGTGGGTAGAGATCGAGACCTTGTTCCAAGGTCAATGGGATGACGGCATGGTGCCACACATCTTGTTCCACAAGAGTGATCCGGGGTATTTCCCAGGACCGGACGTTTGGGGCTGCGAGGGCCCAATTCCGTCGTCCGGGATCATTCAGCCGCCAATTGCCGCCACTATGGCGCGCCTGATCTGGGCACAGGATGAAGAAGCGGGACGCGCGCGTATTGAGACGCTCTATCCGAAGATGCTGAAATGGCACAGCTGGATCATGCGCTGGCGGTTGCACCGAGGCGCGGTCTGTACCACCCACCCGTGGGAAACGGGGCGGGACAATGCACCCGATTGGGACAACACCATGCAGCGCATGGATGCCTCGGATGTGGGCGAATACACCCGGCGTGACACACAACATGTGGACAGCGCCGACCGTCCAACAAAATTTGACTACGACCGCTACATCAAATTGGTGCAGATTGGCCGTCGGTTGAAGTGGGATCAGGCCGCGATGCTGGCCGAGAGCCCCTTCCGTGTTGCTGATCCTACCATGACTTTCACGACGTTGCGTGCCGCCCGCGATCTGCGCGCGGTGGGGCAATCTTTGGGCGCGGATACTGCAACACTTGAGGCGGACATTAAGCGGCTGGAAGCAGGCGCGGCAACCCTGTGGAACCCGGCGCTGGGCAGCTATGACAGCCGCGATGTGTTGAGTGGCGAATGGGCCGGATGTGTGTCCAATGCGTCCTATTTGTGTTGGTTCGCGGGGGTCGAAAACAAGGACATGTTGGCGCGGTTGCGGGCTGTGATGGAGCGGGTGACCTACCCGGTGCCGAGCAATGATCCGGAGGCGGACACTTTTGATGCACGGCGCTACTGGCGTGGTCCGACATGGGCGATTGTGAACATGCTGATTGGCATGGGGCTCGCAGATATGGGGCACGAAGATGAGGCCAAAACACTGGCCAAAAAGACCGGCGATTTGATCGAGGAACACGGATTTGCTGAATATTTTGATCCATTTACCGGCAGCGCGGCAGGCGGGGGGACCTTCACCTGGACCGCGGCTGTGTGGCTTGCGTGGGCGGGAGGAAACTGATGGGCGCGATATCACTCAAAGCGGTTGAGAAGTGGTTTGGATCCGCGCAGGTCATCAAAGGTGTGGACCTTGATATTCAGGACGGCGAGTTTGTTGTTTTTGTGGGGCCGTCCGGCTGTGGCAAGTCGACTTTGCTGCGCATGATTGGCGGGTTGGAAGACATATCTCGCGGGGCGATTGAGATCGATGGCAACGACGTCACCGACCATCCGCCAAGCAAACGTGGGTTGACGATGGTGTTTCAATCCTACGCGCTGTATCCGCATTTGACAGTGGCGGAGAATATGGGTTTTTCCCTGAAAGTAGCAGGGGTTAAGAAAGACGAGATCGACCGGCAGGTGGCGCAGGCGGCGGAGGTTTTGAAACTCACCGAGTATCTGGATCGGCGGCCGAAGGACCTGTCCGGGGGGCAGCGGCAGCGGGTGGCGATTGGACGCTCGATTGTGCGCGATCCGACGGCGTTTTTGTTTGATGAACCGCTGTCCAATCTGGACGCCGCGCTGCGGGTTGAGACGCGTTATGAGATTGCCAAGCTGCATCAGGATCTGAAGCGCACGATGATCTATGTGACGCATGATCAGGTCGAGGCGATGACTCTGGCGGATCGGATTGTGGTGCTGGAATTTGGCACCATTGCGCAGGTGGGAACGCCGCGGCAACTCTATGAAAAACCAGCGAATCTATTTGTGGCGCAGTTCATTGGCAGTCCGAAGATGAACATCTTGGACTGCGCGGCGAACGCGGGAGATGCGCAGTATCAATTAAGCGTTGGGGGCAATGGAGCCTTTGGGCTCAATGGGGTTGCCAGCAAGGTTGGGGTGCGGCCGGAACACATTCGGACTTGCGCGGTTGGCGCGGGGCAATGTGACGGAAAAATCGAGGTTATTGAGTACCTTGGCGCGGATACCTTCCTGATTGTTGATGTTGGTCAGGACGACAAGGTTGTGGTGCGTGTGGACGGGGATCAGGAGGCCTTCACCGAAGGTGATGCCGTGGGATTGGCTTTCCCCGAAGAGCGCACACATTTCTTTGACAAAGACGGGCTGCGGCTTGGGGGGTAACGGGTAACCTTTGGCGATTTTGCACGCCGGTATTCTGTCGGTATTGCGACTGTTTCGCGGAGGTGCGAGTTTTTGTTAACTGATGTCTTAACAAGGCCCGTAGCGGGGAGTGCTGCGGGCCTTGTGGGTGTCAGGCAAAGGCGCGTTTTGGCTCAAACAGCGCGGCGGTGTCACGCGACAGGTCGCGGCGTTTGAGGAACCTTCGGGCGGTGGGGCCATAGGTGGCCGCGCCTGTGCCGGTCAGAAGCGCCGGGAAGAGATGGGCTATCTCGCGCTGCTCTGCCGTGCCAAGGGCGCCCATCGCCATGGGGCCGGGGTAGAAGCTTTCCGATGGGGCGCCGTCGGCAATGATGACCTCGTGGCGCTCAAACATCAGGTGATAGTAAGTCACCTCACGCACGCCCTGCGCAATGCGGAAACCGGGGCCGCCGTTGCGGGCCAAGTGAATGGCGCGGGCCAACTGCGGTGTGTCGCCGTCTTGCGTGGTCATCATGCCGTGCTGTGGCGAGACCAGCATGTCGCGGGTGTTGCCAAGCGCCCCCTCGCGGATGAACACGGGCCGCAGTTTCGGGAAGGCTCGCAGGTCCGCTTGTGTCAGATGGCGTTTGCCAATCCACACAATGGGCTGCGGGCCATGATCCAACGTCTGCACCTTGTCGCCCACGCGCAGATGCTCGATCGGCACCGTGCCATTGGGCGTGGTGATCATCGCACCTGTGGAGAAGCAAGGGATGCCCATGGCGTTGAGCATGGGTTTGTCGAGGATCTCGTGATCGATCCCCATGAGACGCACACCTTCGCCGTTGGGGAAGCTGAGCACCGCGTTGCCGTAGCCATCATCGCTGACCACAACGTCGTTGACGGTGACCGGCTGGCCATCTGCGTTGTGCAGCTCGGACACGTCGAGTTGGTCGAACTCTTCGCCGCCGATCCGGAAGTCGGCAATTTTGTCAAAGCCACCGTCATCTTCGAGCACAAAGGTGTCATTGTCGTCGCCGCCGGCGAGGTAGTCGTTGCCAGCGCCACCAACCAGGGTGTCGGAGCCTTCTTTGCCGATTAGGTTATCGGCGTCCGCGCCGCCGAGCATCAGGTCATCGCCTGTGCCCCCTAGCAGATTGTCCTGTCCGGCTCCGCCAATCAGCGTGTCGTTGCCAGCCCCGCCTTCCAGGGTGTCGTTGCCTTCGCCGCCGGTGACGCTGTCGTTGCCTGCGCCCGCGTCAACGGAATCGTCCCCGCTGGAGCCGATGACCGTGTCGTCCCCGTCTCCGGTGACAAAGGTGGCGCCGTCGCTGGCGGCGGAGGCGTCGATGTGGTCGGCGTTGTCGGTGGTGTGGATTTCCTCGACACTGCTGAAGGAGCCGCTGACCCCGCCGGTTTCAAAGGTACCCGCGGAGTCGCCAGTGTAGGTTACCGTGGCGCCGGTGGCATAGTCCCCCGCGTCGATGGAGAGGGTGTCGTGCATGGCGCCGCCGTCGATGGTCACTGTATTGGCAGAGGCCTCCTCTTTGGGGGCGTCTTCGCCAGGCATCACGGCTGGTTCCAGCTCGCCCTCTGGCGCGTCATCTTCTGGCGGCGGGTCATAAACGTCGATCTCGCCAATCTCGGCAATCGCGGGTTTGACTTCGCCAAATCCGCCGAGGTCCAGGACGGCAGGTTCCAAGACATCGCCATTGTCTGCGTCGGCTGTGGCGTAGACATTGAACAGATCGTTGCCGTCCCCGCCGTGCAACTCGTCGTTGCCGGAGCCGCCGGTGATGGTGTCGTCGCCCTCGTCGCCGTAGATGGTGTCATCACCGGTGCCACCGTCCAAAAAGTCATTGCCTTCCTCGCCAACAAGCTCGTCGTTGCCTGCGCCACCGTCGATGCTGTCATCGCCGGTGCCCGCCCAGACCTCGTCATCGCCGCTGCTGCCAAAGAAGGTGTCGTTGCCACTGCGCAAGGAGGCGAGCTCTCCACCGGTTGATGCGCTGGCGTCGATGTAATCATCGTTGGAGGTGGTGTTGAGCATTTCCACATTGGCAAAATCGCCCGAGGCTTTCTCCAAGGTGTAGGAGCCCGCGTTGTCACCAGTATAGGTGACGTTTACGCCGGCGTTCGAGGCGTCCGCGGTGAAGTAGATTTCATCCCACCAGCCTTCGCCGTCGACATTTGTGACGTCGTCGGATGTGTCGATATAGAAGTTGTCGTTGCCGCTGCCGCCGGACAGCTCATCATTGCCACTGCCGCCATAGATGTTGTCGCTGCCGTCGCCGCCATCGATGGTGTCGTTGCCGTCGCCCCCGTAGATGTAGCTGTCGCCGCTGCCGCCAATGATGGAATCGTCGCCGCCAAAGCCTTCGAGCGTCTGGAAGGTGGTCACGTTGGTGGCGTCGATGGTGTCGCCAAAGCTGGTGCCGGCGATGTGTTCAATGCCGTCAAAGCTGCCGGAGCCATCGGTGCCTTGGAAATCATAGGTGCCGGATTTGTCGCCGGTGAAGGTGACGTTCACACCGTCTGTGGAGGTGGAGTTGGAGAAGCCCACCAGATCCCAGCCGCTGGCGTCGTCGCCGCCGTCGATGACCGCGTTGTGCTGACTGTCGGTCACCCACACCTGATCGGAGCCGTCGCCGCCGATGAACGTGTCGTCGCCGCCCGCGCCATACATGGTGTCATCGCCGGTCCCGCCGACGATCTGGTCGTTGCCGCCGCCGCCGATGATGACGTCATTGCCTGCGCCGCCGTCGAGGGCGTTGTTGCCGGACCCGGTGGTCCAGAGGCCAATCTGGTCATTGCCTTCGCCGCCAGAGATGGTGTCGTTGCCATCGCCAAAGACAATGGTGTCGTCACCACCGCCCGCGGTGATATTGTCGTCACCGGTCCCGCTGTAAATATCGAGGTCGGTGTCGTGGATCACGTCCGCGTCGTCGGTGCCGGTGATGGTGTCGCTGGCACGGGTGCCGTCAATGTCTTCGGTGAAGCTGGCAATATAGCCGAGGCTGTCACCCGGATTGAAGTTTGTATCGTCGGGTACAAAATAGGCCTGGCCGTCTTGCACATAGAAACTGCCACTGACTGTTCCCTGTTCTGGGAAAGTCACGGACCCTGTGCCAACGGGCATGTCATGTTGTGTGAAGACAGCGTTGCCACCCAGGCTGCTGTCGATCTGATCCTCTGTGCCCAGTCCGTCTGCGCCCACGTCGAGACTAACCAAATACCCCGTTAAAGTTGTCATTCCACTCACTCCTTAGTGGTTATGGTGGTAGGGACGGCGTCTTAACGAGGTCCTAAAATGCACTTTTTACGGGAGTTTCATGACTGTGAAATTTGCCTCGGATTGGAGCGGTATTTTGTTTGAATGCAGTGGGTTAGGGTTAAGTTTTGGTGAGCGTCCGCGGGCGGGGCGGCTAAGTGGTTCCGCTGGGGTGCGTTTTTGTCGGAAAGGAGGGGGGCGCTTGATAACAGTCAAGTGGTCGATGGGTAAGGACGGCTACCAAGGGCGCAAGCAAATAGTTCTTGAGAGCGCCCAATGTCCTTTGATTCGCCCCTATGTGCGTGCCTGCGCCGGTCTTTGACCGGGCTGTTGGCCGTTGTGGCGTTGGTGGCGCAGATGATGGCCCCGCCGATGGCACATGCGAATGTGGGCGGTGATCTTGGAAGCGACTGGATTGAGATTTGTGCTGATGCAGGACCTGTTCTGGTCCGACTGCGCGATGATGGCAGCGTCGAGAAACGCGCGCCGACATCTCCGGCGCCCGGCAGTTGCCCCAAATGTCTGACCTGTGTGACCTGCGCCGGTGTCGCGGGAATTGACCCCGGTGAGGTTGCGTTGGATGGCGCGGGTGTTTTTGCGGTGTCGGTGAGAAACGACATGGCGGGGGCGATTGTGTTTGTCAGCAAGGCTTGGCAGCGCCCGATGACCCGAGGGCCGCCGTGTGGGCCCCAGTATCAAAATGAAATGGCCCGCGCGGGCCATGTGATGACAGCAAACCCGACAGAAGGAGGTGCGCTGTGATCATGAAGCGCGCATTTTTGACCTGGGTGTCTGCAGTGATCTGTGCCTTTGGGCTCATGATGGCAGATGTAGCCAAAGCCGACAGCCTGGCGTCTTTCCTGACAGATTTAGACCCTGCCGAATTGGCAGACGGTGCCGACGCGTTTGGCCCGGTGCGCGAGGACGTGAAAGTCGCGCCTGTGCTCAAGGGCGGCGAGACCGTGGCCTGGGCGTTTTTGACCTCTGATTTTGTCGGCACGACCGGCTATTCGGGCAAGCCGATCCATGTGGTCGCGGCGATTGACGATGATGCGGTGCTGACCGGTGTGAAGCTGGTGGCGCACAGCGAGCCGATTGTGCTTATCGGCATCCCCAACAGCAAGATGGTTGCCTTGACCGAAGGTTATGCCGGGCTGGACCTCAAAGTAGAGGCAGAAACTGGCGGCGAGGGACATGATCTGGACATCATCTCCGGCGCGACTGTGACGATCATGGTGATCGACGACAGCCTTGTGCGCGGCGGCATCAAAGTGGCGCGGGCCTTGGGCCTTGGCGGCTTGTCAGTTTTGGAAACCGGACCCAAACGTGAGTTGGATATGGCCAACGAGGCGGTTCAAGACTGGACCACTATGGCCGGTGACGGCTCTGTGCGGCGCATGACGTTGGACGTTGGGCAGGTGAACCAAGCCTTTGCCGAGATGGATGATGAGCGCGCCGCCAAACGCCCAGAAAAGGGCGAACCCGGTGACACCTTCATCGACATGCACATGGCGCTGGTCTCGGTGCCGTCGATTGGGCGCAGCCTGCTGGGCGATCATGAATATGAGAACCTTGTGGAGTGGCTCGACGAAGGTGAGCACGCCATTCTGGTGCTGGGGCGCGGTAAGTATAGCTTCAAAGGCTCCGGCTACGTGCGCGGTGGTATCTTTGACCGTATCCAACTGATCCAAGGCGATAATTCGGTGCGCTTCTTTGACAAGCAACACCGCCGCCTGCGGGCGTTGGCCACGGATGACAGTCCAAGCTTTGTCGAGCTGGAGCTGTTCAAAATACCGGCGGAAGCGGAGTTTGATCCGGCGCAACCGTTCCGTCTGCAACTTCTGGTGCAGCGCAGCGTTGGTGCCTTGGATCGCGTGTTCCTGACCTGGGACCTTGGCTACCGTTTGCCAGATCAATACCTGCTGCCGTTGCCTGTGGCACCGGTCGTGGACAGCGCGGCGGACGAAGCGGCCGCAAAGGCGGCGCTGTGGCAGCGTATCTGGAAAGACAAAACCACCGAGATTGCCATCCTTGGCGTGATGCTTCTGGTGCTGACCGCTGTGTTCTTCTTCCAGTTTCAGGCGACATGGAAAGCGCGCCGGTTCTACTGGTTCCGCATTGGCTATCTGACCTTCACCCTGTTCTTTGTGGGCTGGTACGCCAACGCGCAGCTGTCGGTGGTGAACATCATGGCGCTGGTGAACTCCATGCGCTCCGGTTTCACCTGGGATGCCTTCCTGATGGATCCGCTGGTGTTCATCCAATGGTTTGCCATTGCTGCGGCGCTGTTGTTCTGGGGGCGGGGAGCCTACTGTGGCTGGCTGTGCCCGTTTGGTGCGCTGCAAGAGCTGACCAACCAGATTGCGCGCTACTTCAAAGTGCCGCAATGGACCCTGCCGTGGGGGCTGCATGAGCGCCTGTGGCCGATCAAATACATGATCTTCCTTGGACTGTTTGGCGTGTCGCTGGCGTCTTTGGAAACTGCGGAGCAACTGGCCGAAGTCGAGCCGTTCAAAACCGCGATCATTCTGAAATTTGTACGTGACTGGCCGTTTGTTGTGTTTGCCGGATCGCTGTTGGTGGCGGGGCTG
Source organism: Shimia sp. MIT1388 (assembly GCF_047124445.1). Lineage (GTDB taxonomy): Bacteria > Pseudomonadota > Alphaproteobacteria > Rhodobacterales > Rhodobacteraceae > Shimia. The sequence goes on from NZ_CP138921.1 coordinate 4,192,508, forward strand.
TTCATTGAACGCTTCTATTGCCGCTATCTGTGCCCACTGGGTGGGGCGCTCGCGATCCCTGCGCGTATGCGCATGTTTGACTGGCTGCGTCGCTACAAAGAGTGCGGTAGCCCGTGCCAGACCTGTGCCAACGAATGCCCGGTACAGGCCATTCACCCAACCGGGGAAATCAACCCGAACGAATGCGTGAACTGCCTGCATTGTCAGGTGCTCTATCAGAGCGAAACCAAATGTCCTGTTGTGATCCGCCAGCTTAAGCGGCGGGAGAAAACGGGCTCGGCTGAGATCAAGATTCCAAAGAAATCTGCTCCAGCCAACCATCCAAATGCAAAGACTGCATAGACCTTTAAGGAGGGAAAAATGTCTGAAGACCTGAAAAATATGAAAGTCAGCCGTCGTGGTGTGATGGGCGCAGCAGCGACCGGCGCGGTTCTGGCCGGTACCGGTGTCGGTTCACTGGTGGGTGGCGCAAGCCCTGCCGCTGCCGCGGGCAAAGCCTCCATGGCGCCAGGTGAACTGGACGAATACTACGGCTTCTGGTCCTCCGGTCAGACCGGCGAACTGCGTATTCTCGGCGTGCCGTCCATGCGCGAGCTGATGCGTGTGCCAGTGTTCAACCGTTGCTCCGCCACCGGCTGGGGCCAGACCAATGAATCGCTGAAGGTTCTGACCGAAGGTCTGACCGACAAAACCAAAGAGTTCCTCGCCGCAAACGGCAAAGTGACCTACGACAACGGTGACCTTCACCACCCACACATGTCCTTCACAGATGGTACCTATGACGGTCGCTATCTGTTCATGAACGACAAAGCCAACACCCGTGTGGCCCGTGTGCGTTGTGACGTGATGAAGTGTGACAAGATCATCGAGATCCCGAACGCACACGACATCCACGGCCTGCGTCCGCAGAAGTACCCACGCACCGGTTATGTGTTTGCAAACGGTGAGCACGAAGCGCCGCTGGTGAACGACGGCTCCATCCTGAACGAGCCGGATAAATACGTGAACATCTTCTCCGCGATTGACGGCGACACTATGGAAGTGGCGTGGCAGGTGATCGTGACCGGTAACCTCGACAACACCGACTGTGACTACCAGGGTAAGTACGCTTATTCGACCTCTTATAACTCCGAAATGGGTATGAACCTGGCGGAGATGACCGAGAGCGAACTGGACCACGTGGTGGTGTTCAACATCGCGGAAATCGAGAAAGCGATCGAGACCGGCGACTATCAGGAACTGAACGGTGTGAAAGTTGTGGATGGCCGCAAGGGCTCCAACAAGAACTACACACGTTACGTACCAATTCCAAACTCGCCACACGGCATCAACACCGCGCCAGACGGCAAGCACGTCTGTATCGCAGGTAAACTGTCCCCAACCGTGTCTGTGATGGATGTGACCAAGCTGGATGACGTGTTCTACAAAGACGCCGATCCACGCTCCGCCATTGTGGCAGAGCCCCAGTTGGGTCTTGGCCCACTTCACACCGCGTACGATGGTCAGGGCAACTGCTTCACCACTCTGTTCCTCGACTCTCAAGTTGTGAAATGGAACCTCGAAGCGGCTGTGAAACAGTATGCCGGTGAAGATGTGGATCCGATCCTTGAGAAAGTGGACGTACACTACCAGCCAGGCCACAACTCGACCTCCATGGGTGAAACCAAAGAGGCCGACGGCAAATGGCTGATCTCGATGAACAAGTTCTCCAAAGACCGTTTCCTGAACACCGGTCCTTTGAAGCCTGAGAACGAGCAATTGATCGACATCACGGGCAGCGAAATGAAAGTGGTGCATGATGGGCCAACTTTTGCTGAACCGCATGATTCCATCATTGTACGTCGTGACATCGTGAACCCGAAAAACGCCTATGACCGCAACGACCCGATTTGGGAAGATGCCCGCAAACAAGCGGAAATCGACGGTGTGGATCTGGACGACTGGCAGGACCAGATCATCCGCGACGGCAACAAGGTGCGGGTCTATATGTCGAGCCAGGCGCCAAACTTTGCCATCGAGGACTTCACTGTCACCGAAGGCGATGAGGTCACTGTGATTGTCACCAACCTGGATGACATTGACGATCTGACCCACGGCTTCTGTATGGCGAACTTTGGTGTGGCGATGGAAGTGGGCCCACAGGCGACCTCTTCCGTGACCTTCACCGCCGCACGGGCCGGTGTGCACTGGTTCTATTGCCAGTGGTTCTGCCACGCGCTCCACATGGAGATGCGCGGCCGGATGTTTGTTGAGCCAAAAGGTGCGTAAGTCATGATGAAATGGTCCCTTTCTGCTGTGTTTGCTCTTTTGGCCTCCGCTTCCTTGGCGGCTGACTGGGACGTGCCGCTGCGGGATGGGGCCATTTCCGAAACACTGGCGCAGGCGGAGGACGGTGACGTGCTTCGCCTCGCTGCTGGCACCTACAATGAGACAGTGGTGCTAGAAAAAACCGTGACGCTCGACGGGCAGGGCCATGCCACGATTGACGGGCGGGGCAACGGGTCCGTGATTACAGTGACTGGCGACGATGTGGTGGTGCGCGGGCTGACGGTGGTTGGTTCTGGGGACCGGCACGAAGAGATCGACAGCGGGATACAGCTGAAGAAAACCGCTTATGCGCCGCAGATTTTGGACAATGTATTGCTGGGCAACCTCTACGGGATCGACATTCACGGCGCCAAAGATGCGCTGGTGGCGGGCAACCGTATTGAGGGACGGCAGGACCGGCTGATGAACCGGCGTGGCAACGGGATTTATGTGTGGAACGCACCCGGGGCTGTGGTTGAGAAAAACGACGTGAAATGGGGGCGCGACGGGATTTTTGTGAACTCGTCCAAGCGCAACATTTTCCGGGACAATCTGTTCCGCGAGCTGCGCTTCGCGGTGCACTATATGTACGCGGATCGCTCGGAAGTGACTGGTAACGTCAGCATCGGTAATGATCTGGGTTATGCGGTGATGTTCACCACCCATGTGAAGGTCAAAGACAATGTGTCGATCAATGACCGTGAGCATGGCGTGATGCTGAACTACGCCAACCGTAGCGAGATCACCGGGAATTATGTGAAGGGTGCGAAAGAGAAATGCACCTTCCTGTATAATTCCAACAAGAATGACTTCTCCGACAACTGGTTTGAGGGCTGTGGCATTGGCATCCACTTTACCGCTGGCTCTCAGGACAACCGGATTGTCGGCAATGCCTTTGTGGGCAACCGCACGCAGGTGAAATTTGTCTCTACCAAGTGGCATGAGTGGTCCGAGGAGGGCCGTGGCAACTATTGGAGCGACAATGCAGCCTTTGACGTGAACGGCGATGGGTTTGCGGACAGCCCCTATCGACCAAACGATTCAATGGATCATGTGCTCTGGAGCCAACCGGCGGCGAAAATGCTGCTGGGGTCTCCGGCGGTGCAGATGGTGCGGTGGTCGCAATCGGCTTTTCCGGCGTTGTTGCCGGGCGGCGTGGTGGACAGCCACCCTTTGATGAAACCCAGTCGGCCCCCAGCTGCAATACGGGCGGCCGAGAAGGTGGACCAAGATGGATAAGATCCTAGAAATCCAAGGCCTCGTAAAAGATCGGGGCAAAACGCGCGTGTTGCACGGGGTGGACCTGACGGTCTCCGCGGGCGAGCGCGTGGCGCTGCTCGGCCATAATGGCGCGGGCAAGTCGACGTTGATTAAAACGGTGCTGGGCCTGACCAAACTGGGTGGCGGCAGCGTGACAATTGCGGGTCATAAGCCCGGCAGCGCGGCGGCGCGCGCGGATACGGCGTTTTTGCCGGAGGCGGTGAGTTTTCATCCAGCTCTGACAGGGCGCGAGCAACTGACCCTGTTTGCGCGGCTGGCTGGGCAGAAAGCGGATATTGCCGGATTGCTGGAACGGGTTGGGCTAGCGGATGCGCTGGACCGGCGCATTGGCACCTATTCCAAAGGCATGCGGCAACGGCTTGGGTTGGCGCAGGTGTTGTTGGGTAAGCCCAAGCTGGCGCTACTTGATGAGCCGACCAGTGGGTTGGACCCGATTTCGCGCCAAGACCTCTATGCCATCATTGATGAGCTGGCAGCGGGCGGCTGTGCGGTGTTGATCGCGAGCCATGCGCTGACCGAGGTGGAGGCCCGCACGGATCGGATTGCGATCATGCGCAAAGGACACCTGGTGGCGAATGACACATTGGCCGGTCTTTCGGCCAAAGCCGGGCTGCGCACCAAGATGCGGGTGCGGGCGACCTCGGATGCGGACGCGCTTGTGAAGGTTACGGGGGGACGGCGCATGAATGGCGCCTCGGTGGAGATTGAGATTGATGCGGCGGGCAAGATGGAAATGCTCCAGAAAATCGCGGCCATGGGGGGCGCGGTTGCAGATGTGGACATCACCCCGCCACGGCTTGAGGATCTCTATCGTCATTACGCCAAAGAGGAGATGCACTGATGCGGTTCTTGGCTATTGCACAGGCGGAAATGCGCATTCTGGCGCGCAACCGTTGGCTCTTTATGGCAACCCTGATCATGGTGCTGTTTGCACTGGCGCTAACTTTCGCCGGCAGCGCGCCCACCGGCACGTTGGGCGTGGACATGCTGACCGTATCGGTCACGTCGATGACAACGTTGTCCGTTTATTTGGCGCCTCTGCTGGCGCTGATGATGTCTTTTGATGCCGTAGCGGGCGATGCAGAGCGCGGCTCCCTGGGTTTGTTGCTAAGCTATCCTGCGGGGCGCGGGGAAATCCTGCTGGGCAAATTTGCGGCGCACCTGGCGGCGCTGACCATCGCCATGACCGTGGGGTTTGGCAGCGCGGGGGCAATTGCTGCCTACATGGGCGGCGCAGGGCAAGACAGCGTTTTGGCGCTCTTGCGGTTGATTGGCACATCTGTCCTGCTGGGCGGCGTGTTCCTGACGTTGGGCTATATGGTGTCTTCCCTAGCGAAATCCGCGACGGCGGCTGCGGGTATGGCTGCGGGTCTTTGGCTGATCTTTGTGGTGCTCTACGATCTGGGCCTGCTGGGCGCGGTGGTGATGGACAGCGGTGGCTGGTTCACCGAAACGCTCTTCCCCTGGCTGATGGTGGCCAACCCGGCAGATGCATTCCGACTGTGGAACATCGCCAGCTCTGAAAGCGTGGCCTTGGCCAGCGGCATGGTGGGCGCGGCCTCGGCCCTGCCAAGCTGGGCGGCGCCATTGTCGCTGGCGATCTGGCCGCTCTTGGGCTTTGCCTTTGCCCGGCTGGCCTTCCGGAGGGTGGAGCCATGAGGATTGCCCTTGTTGCAGCCGCCCTGCTGGCACTAACCGCTTGCAAAGAAGAGGTGGCGGAGGCGCCGCCGGATCCGGTGCCTTTGACCGAAGAGGCATTGAGCTTCTTTTGTCAGATGAATGTGGCGGAGCATGGCGGCCCCAAAGGCCAGATCCATCTGGAGGGCTATCCCGCGCCGCTGTTCTTTGCGCAGACCCGCGACATGGTGGCCTATCTAAAAAGCCCCGAGCGGGACGCCAAAATCATCGGTGTGTACGTAAGCGACATGGGCGCGGCGCAGAGTTGGGCGCAGCCGGGAATCGAAAATTGGGTGCTCGCAGAGGGCGCACATTTTGTGGTTGGGGCCAAAGTGGCCGGTGGAATGGGCGCTCAAGAGGTGGTTCCGTTCAAAGAAGTGCAAGAAGCGGCAAATTTTGCGGCCCAATGGGGTGGGCAAATTATGTCATTGGATGCTATTCCCACCGAAGCAGTCCTTGGACCGATAGATTTAGATCAGACGTTGGAGACCCCGTCATGACCCGTTTGAACCGCCGCCGCTTTCTGACCATCGCCGCCGCCAGCGCCGCTGTGCCTGCCGGTATGGCCATGGCCGCAACCGAAACTGCCACCTGGTCCGGCATCGCGCTGGGCGCACCGGCGCAGATGAAGATTGCTGGCATGAGCGCCTCTGAGGCGGCGCCGATCTTCGCGGCAGTCGAAGCTGAGCTGTCCCGTCTGGAAGGCATCTTCTCTCTGTACCGCGATAGCGCGCTGACCACGCTGAACCGTGACGGTGTTCTGAGCGCACCAGCGCCGGAGCTGCTGGAAGTGCTGAGCCTGAGCGACAGCATCCACAAAGCCAGCGGTGGCGCGTTTGACCCATCCGTGCAGCCCCTGTGGCTGGCCAAAGGTGGCAAAGGTGATGTTTCCAACGCGCAGGGCCTCGTGGGTTGGCAGAACGTGCAGTTCGACACCGCAGCGGTGAAGTTTGACACCGACGGCATGGCTCTGACTTTGAACGGCATCGCGCAGGGCTACGTGACCGACCGCGTTGTGGCGCTGATGAAAGACGCAGGCCTGACCAACGTGCTGATGGATATGGGCGAAGTTGCCGCGCTGGGCACCAAAGCAGATGGCGCTGGCTGGAAAGCTGGTGTGGCCACACCGGAAGGCGACATTGTTGCGCGCGTAACCCTGACCGACCGTGCGTTGGCAACCTCCGCGCCGTCGGCCACTGTGCTGTCCGGCACCGAAGGCCACATCTTCCTGCCAAACGGCGCCGCAAGCGTTCAGGCGCTGGCCTCTGTGTCCGCACCGAAGGCCGCTGTGGCGGACGCGCTGTCCACTGCGCTCTGCCTGATGGATGAGGCCGCTGGTCGCGCGATGGTGGACCAGTTTGCCGGTGCGCACATCGAGGCGCTGGCCTAAGATTTAAGGGCAGTTGCCCACAGAATGAGAGCCTCTCGCACGGATGTGCGAGGGGCTTTTTTGTGTCTTGTTAAGCTGTGCGCGGGGTGAAGTTTTCATGCAGAGCGCGTGATTGGACTGGTTTTGAATTTTGTACCTTTTAGTTGGTATTCCGGATCCAATATGTGAAATCCGCGCCTAAGTACCTCAGGTGAACTAGTAAAATTTACCAGTTTACCAGAGCAAAGGGGATGTTCCGGGGAGCGTAAGGGATCTGTTAACGATCATTTCCCTAGATTGGTATCGGAATTCTATACCAGGGAACGAAGGTACTATTAACGATGACGACTACTTTGGCTGCCACCGTGACGCAATTTGGACTGGATGGCAAAGACGGCGAGATCCTCGCTCGGGCCGGGGTCAAGGTGACCAACTGGTTGGACGAGGTTCTTGACCACTTTTACGATTATGCGACGGCGCAGGAACAGGCGGCGAGCTTCTTTACATCTGACGAGATGTTGGCGCATGCACGCAGCCAACAGAAGAAACACTGGACAAAGCTGCTCAATGGTGAATTCGATGAGGATTTTGCTGCGGCAGCCAAGACAATCGGCGAAGTGCATTTCCGGATTGAACTGCCGTTTGAGCTCTATCTGGCAGGATATGCGCGGGCGACGTCCTTTATCCAAGGGTTGTTGGTGGAACGGGCTGGCAAAGTGATTGGCCCGGTGGGCAAGTCACAACTGTCCAAACAGCTTTCTGCGCTGGATCGGGCCTTCACCTTGGATATGAACCTGGTGATTGATGCCTATTTTCACGCGCAACAGGCGGAGCAGGCGCGGGCGTTCAAGTATCTGCAAGATGGTATGCAGCGGATGGCGCAGAAGGATCTGTCCCAGGAAATTCCTGGCCCGGACAGCAGCGATTTTCCAGCACGTTATGATGACATGCGCAAAGGGTTCAACCAGTTGCAAAGCGACATGGGCGAAGTGATGTTGTCCATACGGAACGCCACAGAGGACCTCGATCTGACCGCAGCTGAAGTGAACTCCGGGGCGGATGATCTTGCGCGGCGCACGGAGACGCAGGCAGCCACGTTGGAGCAGACCACGCAATCGGTGGAAGAGATCACCAAAAGCGTGCAGTCGTCGTCCAGTGCGACCCAGGAAACCGATGCAATGATGACCCAGACGCATCAGAAGGCGCAGACCGGCCAGGAGGTGATGCGGGATACGGTGGCCAAGATGCAGGAGATCGCGGAGTCGTCTGCGCAAATTTCCCAGATTACCGATGTGATTGACGAGATTGCCTTCCAGACCAACCTCCTGGCGTTGAATGCTGGAGTGGAAGCCGCACGGGCAGGGGACGCAGGGCGTGGTTTTGCGGTTGTGGCCTCGGAAGTGCGCAGTCTGGCGCAGCGGGCCGCAGATTCAGCGGCCGAGATCAGCGAGTTGATCAAAGCCTCGTCCGATCTGGTGGAAAACGGCGTGGAGATGGTGGATCAGGCCGGGCGCGTGTTGGGCGATATTGTCCAGAAGGTGGAGGCCGTGGCCGGGTTGACCTCACAAGTGGCCAACTCTTCAAAAGAACAGTCTGACGGTTTGAGCCAAATTTCCAGCAGCCTGTCGCAGTTGGATAACGTGACCCAACAGAACGCCGCCATGGTCGAGCAAACCGCCGCGGCGGTGGGCTCGATGCAGCGCGACACCACCTCTATGGCGCATCTGGTGAGTGAGTTTGAACTGGCAGAGTCCAGTGCCCTGGCCGACGCGGACGTCGATTTGGACGAGGACGCGTCGGAGGATCAGGTCGCGGCGTGACTCCAGTTTCTTGAGACTGAAAAGAAAGCCGGTGCGCGGAGGCGTTTCGGCTTTTGTTTTTTGTGCTGCGACTTTTTCCCGCTTTGTTGAGATGGCTTGGGTTTGGTCAAGTGGCATCGGTTTGCTGCGGCCTAGGGTGGCGGTGAACAGGTTGTGCAATAGGTGACTCATGGCTGCGATTCTGCGTGTGTTTTCAGAAGGTTTTCGCATTTTTTTCCTGGCGGCAGGCGTGTTTGGCGCTGGTGCGGGGATTCTCTGGACCTTGTCTCTGGCAGCCGGCGGGGCAGGCATGGATGCGCTGCCCATGGCGCCAAGCCAATGGCACGCTCACGAGATGATTTTTGGCTATGGCGCGGCGGCGATTGGTGGGTTTTTCTTGACCGCTGTGCCAAACTGGACCGGCACCAAAGGCGCGCGCGTGGGCTATATTGCGGGCGTATTTGCGCTTTGGTTGATTGGTCGGATTGCGCTGTGGCCCTTGGGCATGGTGCCCCCGATGACGGCCATGGTGGCGGATTTGTTGTTCATTCCGGTTCTGGCGTGGAAAATCCTCAGCCAGCTGCTGAAGCGGCCCAAGCCACAGAACATGGTGCTGCTCTCGATGTTGGTGGCGCTGTGGGTGAGCAACCTGTTGATGCATCTGGAGTGGACCGGCCTGACCGACGACACCGCACGCCAAGGCATGTTGGGTGGTTTGATGACGCTTGTTGGCCTGATCGGCGTGCTGGGCGGGCGGGTCACGCCGGCGTTCACCCGCAACGCCATGAAACGTGTGGACATGGCGGAAGCGGACTGGCCAAACACACCGGATGCGCTCAACAAAGCCTCGATGGTGACCTCGCTGGCGCTGCCCTGGGCGGCGATGAGTGGCGTGGATGTGCTTTTGGCGGCTGTCGCTTTGATTGCGGGCGCGGTGCAACTGGCGCGGCTTGCCGGGTGGAAGAGCTTCTGGACCGCGGGCCAACCCATCCTGTGGTCGCTGCACATTGGCATGGCGTTTCTGGCGCTGGGGCTGATCCTGTGGGGGCTGGCCGGATTTGGCATCGGGCAGGAATTGGCCGCGATCCATATCCTAGGCATCGGTTGTGTGGGCGGCATGACACTGGCGGTGATGAGCCGCGCGGCTTTGGGCCATACCGGACGGGCGTTGATTGCGCCGGGACCGGTGGCTTGGGCCTATGGCGTCATGGCCTGTGCCGCGTTGATGCGCTGGGTAGGGCAGAGCGTCCTGATGGCGGTCTATGACTTTACGTTGATGTTGTCCGGGGGGCTGTGGGTGGCGGCGATGGTGCTGTTCCTGATCGCGATTTACCCGATGGTGATTGCCCCCCGCGTCGACGGGAAAAGCGCCTAAGCCTTCTTGCTGTCATCCACGATGGTCATTTTTGCCAAACCACTCTCGCCCAGTGGAATGGTGGCAAACGGCCCGCCAATCGTCATCTGTGCCAGATCGGTGGGATCGGCTGGCGGCGCATCGGCAAGGATGGCCTCGGCAAACTGCTCCGCGTTGTCTTGGGGTTTGTAGCCGATGTGGCCTGCGCCAGTGTTGTGTACCGGGGCACGGTCGTTGTTGGAAATGCCGTAGACAATTGAAAAGCCGACGGTTTGCGCGGTGATCGCGGCGGTGACCATGCGGATCAGATCATCATAGCTGAGCCATGTGGAGAGCGAGCGCGGGGCCACAACCTGTGCGCAGGAAAAGATGCGCATGTGCACGCTTTCCACGCCGCGTTTGTCCCAATACATGCGGCCCAGATCTTCTGCGAAACATTTGGCGAGGCCGTAGAACGTGTCCGGGCGGTGCGGCGCGTCGATGCCGATGTTATCGGAGATCTTGTGCATGCCGACGGCGTGAACGGAGCTGGCATAAACCACCCGTTTCACGCCATTGCGGTGGGCGGCTTCCCAGACGTTGTGCGCGCCGATGATGTTGGGGCCGAGGATCTCCTCAAACGGGGCCTCATCGCCAATGGCGCCAAAATGCACCACCATGTCGGCGTCTTTCAGAACCTCGATCATGGCATCCAGATCGGCCAGATCGGCCTGCACATAGCGTTCGCCCGCATAAAGCGTGCCAATGTCCTCAGCGATGTCGGTGGAGACCAATTCATCTGCCAGTTTGGTCAATGGCTCGCGCAGGTAAGAGCCAAGGCGGCCAGCGGCGCCGGTGAGGACAAGTTTCTTCATGGTCAGGGAGCTTTCACGTCTTCTAGTAAGGTGTCTGCGGCGCGGGCCAGAAGACCGGCGTCCGAGCCGCAGGCGACAAAGGTGAACCCCGCGCCCAACAGGCGGCGGGCAAAGGCCACGTCACGCACCAGGGTGCCAACGGGAATTTTCTTGGAAATCAGTCGCATGGCGGCGGGCAGGATTTTGGCCCAGACGTCGTCATGCATAGCCTGGCCGAGGTAGCCCATGTCTGCGGCGATGTCGGCGGGGCCAAAGAACACACCATCCACGCCCTCAGTTGTGGCAATGGCGTCGACATTCTCCAGCGCTTGCATGGATTCGACCTGCACCAGAACGGCGGTCTCATCGTCCACAGTAGATGTATAGTCCTTGTCGCGGCCAAAGCCTGTCGCGCGCGTGGTGCCGCCATAACCGCGGATGCCTTTCGGCGGATAGCGCGTGGCGGCGACAGCGGCGGCGGCTTCTTCGGCGTTCTGCACCATCGGGAACAGCAGCCCGGGCGCCCCAAGGTCCATCAGACGTTTAACTTTCAACGGGTCGTTCCAGTCCGGGCGCACAATGGCGGTACTGTCATAGCCTTTGATGACCTGCATCTGCGCCTGCACATCGGCGAGCTCGCCCGCGCCGTGCTCCATATCCAGCAGCAGCCAGTCATAGCCCGCACCCGCCACAACCTCGGTGGTCAGGGGATCACCCAGCGAGACCCAGAGGCCAATTTGCGGTTTGCCTTCGCGGATTGCGGTCAGGAACGGGTTGGATTGCACCATCAGATCACGGCCTTCTCAACTATAGGGTCATTGTTGAGGACACGTTCAAACGTAAAGGGCGCCATGTCTAGGGTGCGGAATTCCCCGTAGGTCAGTAATTCTGCCACGGCACGGCCCATGGCGGGGCTTTGTTGCAGCCCGTGGCCGGAGAAACCGTTCTGGAAGATGAAGTTGGTGATTTCGGGGTGGGCACCCAAAATCGCGTTTTGGTCCAAAGTGTTATAGGCGTAGTGGCCGGCCCACTCGGTGACCACTTTGATGGCTTCAAACTGTGGAATACGCGTGGCGATGATTGGCCAGACGTGATCTTGCCAGCGGTTGTGATCCATGTGGAAATCGTCAAAAGTCACGGCCGGGTCCGGATCCGGCGCGGCGCCCGCGAGGTAGGTGGTGGGGCCGTCTTGGCGGACGTGTACGCCGGACGGGTCAATGGTCAGCGGCAAGTCCATTGGCAGAGGCTGCTCAGCGGAGAAAATCCAGGTGAAGCGCTTGCGCGGTTCCACCGGCATGTGGATGCCCGCCATTTCCGAAGTGCGCGCGGCGCGCGGACCAGAGGCGTTCACCACCTGACCGCAATGCACAACGTCGCCAGAAGCCAAAGTGACCGAGGTGACCTTGCCGCCGTCGCGGGCCATGGCGACCACTTCGCCTTGCACATATTCGACACCACGTTCGCGGGCGGAGCGGCGGAACCAATCAAACACTACACCGCCGTCCCAGTAACCTTCGTCTTTGGTGTTGATCGAGCCCAGAAGGATGTCGTCCACATTGTAGAACGGATAGCGGGCGGCGATTTCCTCGGCGGTCAGAAGTTCGGTTTCGGCACCGGCGGCGAGCTGCACCTTTTGATTGTCGCGCAGGGTTTGGGCAAAGCCCTCGTTGTCCGCCAAATAGAGGTAGCCGTAGTTCTGTATGTCCACATTGGGCACCCGCTCGTCATCGCCCATGCGTGCGCGCAGGTTTTTTACGAAGTCTGCGGCGAACTGAGAAATCTTGACGTTCAGCGTGTGGGAAAACTGCTGGCGGATGCAGGAGTTGGTGTGCGCGGTGGAGCTGAACTCGTAGGTCGGGTCCTTCTCGACCACCAAAACCGAGCCGCTAAAATCCGGGTTGTCGGACAAAAACCATGCGGTGGAGGATCCCATGATCGCCCCACCGATGATTACCACGTCGTAAGATGTTTTGGTTGGCTTGGTGGCCATTGCGCCTGCTGCCATTAGACAATCTCCCCCCGTTTGGCCCGCGCAAGGGCCTCGGCAATCTCGTCTGCCGATATGTTGTAATGCTCTGTGGCGTGCTCCGGGGTGATGTAGCCAAGCGCAAGGTCGCGTTTGACGCGTGCCGGATCACGACGGTTTGGGTTACCGTAGCCAGCGCCGCCGGGGAAGCCCATTTGCACCACAGTGCCGTGGGGAATGAATTGTTTGCCTTTGCCGCGCACCGCCGCGCCATCAGACCGTGCCAGACGGGTCGCGCCACCGGCACCGCCCTCGCGGCGGCCTTGGGCCGGGTGATCGACGCGATCCAGCATCAGGGAAATGTCAAACTCGTGGCCCTCGCGCGCGCCGACGTCCATGTATTGACCCAGACCGCCACGGAACTCACCTGCACCGCCGCTGTCCGGGCGCAGCTCTTTGCGCCAGATCAGCACAGGGCCAACCTGCTCGGTGGCCTCCACCGGCATGGTCATCACGCCCGAGGGGAAGGCGGTGGCGTTCATGCCGTCCAATGTGGGCCGTGCACCGGAGCCACCGGAGTTGAAGGTCAGCACCTCGGCACGCACTGCATCTTCTGGCGCGTCGCCGTCCATGCGGGGGCGCAGCGAGACTTGGAAATTGCAGAGGCAGCCTGCGCCTTCGGCTGGCACGGTGTTGGGCAACAGCTTGTCGAGCGCGTTATAGACCGTGTCCGGCACCATGTGGCCAATCACATGGCGCAGCGCGACGGGGGCGGGGAACTTGGCGTTCACGATGCTGTTGTCCGGTGCGGTGATTTCAAATGGGGCCAGCGAGGCGGCGTTGTTGGGGATTTCCGGCGCGATGGCGCATTTCAGCGCGTAGCAAGCATAGGCCTTGGTGTAGACCAGCGGCACGTTGATGCCTTTTTTGTCCAAACCAGAGGTGCCAGCCCAATCGCTGAGAATGCGGTCTTTCTCGATGGTCAGCGTGACATGCAGGTCGATGGCCGCGTCGTAGCCGTCGATGCGCAAATGCCCGCTCGCGCTGCCCGGTGTGAGCGCGTTGATGCGCGCCAAAGTGGCCTCGCGGGAGTTTGTCAGGATGAAATCTGAGATGCCAGTGAGATCGGCCAGTTCAAATTCGTCGACCATGTCGATCAGGCGGCGGTGGCCGATCTCGTTACAGTTGGCCAGCGCGTAGATGTCCCCGACCAGCTGATCGGGCTCCCGCACGTTGCCCCGGATCAGCGCCAGCAGGGTTTGATCTACCGTACCGCGATGCGCAAATTTCATGATCGGCAGATAAAGCCCTTCTTCGTGTACGTCATTGGCATCCGCGCCAAAACCGCGCCCGCCGATGTCGGTGACATGGGCCGTGCAGGCAAAGAAACCGATCAGCACACCTTTGTGGAAGGACGGTGACACCACGGTGATGTCATGCTTGTGGCCGGTGCCTTCCCACGGGTCGTTGGTCAGGTAAACGTCGCCCTCAAACATGTTCTCGCGTCCGATGCGGCGGATGAAATGGCCCACGGCGTCGGCCATGGCGTTCACATGGCCTGGCGTGCCGGTCACCGCTTGGGCCAGCATGTCTCCGGCCTCGTTGTATACGCCTGCCGACAGGTCGCCTGCCTCGCGAACGGAGGTGGAAAAGGCCGTACGGACAAGCGCTTGCGCCTGTTCTTCCACCACGGAGATCATGCGGTTCCACATGACCTGATAGGCAACTTTGCTGTGCTCGGTCATTGGATGGTCTCCTTTGTGCGCACGTCCAGCGTGCCGTCGGCGTGGGTCAGCACCTCGCGGCTGGCAGGTACAACCACGGTGGTCTCATCTTCGGTCACCACGGCTGGCCCTTGCCCAATATGGCCGGTTGGCAGGTCGATCCGAGCGATCACGGCGGCGTCCACGGTTTTGGCCAAAGCCGGATCAAACAGCGGGCGTGTCATGGTTGGAGCGAGGGGCGTCAGCGTGCCTGTGTCTGCAAGGGGCGTGGTGGCCTCTTGTGCGGTGTAGGCATTTACGCTCCAGACCGTGATTTCGACTTCCATGCCCTCAACCGCGCGCCCAAAGAGCGCTTTGTAGTCGCTTTCAAACAGGCGCAGGAAAGTGGCCGCATCCGGGTTTGCGGCTTGTTCTGCGCTGAGGGCGATGGGGATTTCCCAGCCCTGTCCGGCGTAGCGCATGTAGATTTTGTGGTCGCGCAGGATGTCTGCGTTCGCATCACAGGAGCGCACAAAGCGGGTGGCCTCATCTGACATGTCGTCAAACAGGGCTTTGACTTTGGTTGGGGCAAAGTCGCTGAGCCGCATGAAGACAGAGCGGTTGGCCTCAAAGCTAAACGGCGCGCGCAGGAAGCCGATGGCGGAGCCGACACCCGCGCCTTGAGGCACAAGACAGCGGGAGACACCGAGTTTTTCGCACAACCTTGCGGCATGCAACGGGGCTGCGCCGCCAAAGGCAATCATGGTGTATTCAGACAGGTCTTCGCCGTTTTCCACGGCGTGCACGCGGGCGGCGTTGGCCATGTTTTCGTCCACCACTTCGGCGAGGCCAAAGGCGGCCTCGGTGGCGTCCATGTCGAGTGTGGTGCCAATCACGGCGTCTAGCGCCTTTGCCGAGTTGTCGGGGTGCAGCGGGATGGAGCCGCCTGCGAAATTGTTGGGGTCCAATTTGCCTAGGATCAGGTCGGCGTCTGTCACGGCAGGGGTGTCACCGCCGCGGCCATAACAGGCCGGGCCGGGTTCGGACCCGGCGCTTTCCGGGCCAACGCGGATTTGGTTCATTGCGTCCACGTGGGCCAGCGAGCCGCCGCCCGCGCCAATTTCCACCATGTCGATCACCGGGATCGAAATCGGCATGCCGGAGCCTTTTTTGAAGCGATAGGTGCGGGCAACCTCAAACACACGCGCGGTTTTGGGGGTCTGGTCTTTGATCAGGCAAATTTTGGCGGTGGTGCCGCCCATGTCAAAGCTGAGCACTTTGCTGAGGCCGTGTTTGGCGGCAATGTCGGCGGCAAAAATCGCTCCGCCCGCCGGGCCGCTTTCCACCAAACGCACCGGGAAATCTGCGGCGCTTTCCAAGGACATGATGCCGCCGCCGGAGTGCATCAGAAACACAGGGCAGGCCGCGCCTTCGTCAGCCAGCCGGTCTTTTAGGCGTCCCAGGTAGGATTTCATCAGCGGCTTGATATAGGCGTTGGCGATGGTGGTGTTGAACCGCTCATATTCTCGCATTTGCGGGGAGACTTCGCAGGACAGAGAGACCATCACGTCGGGCAGTTTTTCCGCCAGCACCTCTGCGATCAGACGCTCATGCGCGTCGTTCACATAAGAGTGCAGCAGGCCCACGGCGATGCTTTCGTAGTTGGCTTCGGCCAACTCGTCGGCCAGTGCTTCGATGTCGGCGCGGTCCAGCCGGATCAGGGCTGCGCCGGTGGCGTCCATACGTTCGCGCAGCACATAGCGGCGGTTGCGCGGTAAAAGCGGCTCGGGAAGTGTGAGGTTCAGGTCATACTGCTCAAACCGGCTTTCGGTGCGCATTTCGATCACATCACGGAAGCCTTCGGTGGTGATCAGCGCGGTTTTGGCGCCGCGCCGCTCGATCAGCGCGTTGGTCGCCAGTGTGGTGCCGTGGATGATCTGGTCAATGGCCGAAGGGGACACACCGGCTTTGGCGCAGACCTGATGCATGCCGTCGACAATCGCATTCTCTGGCGCAGCGTAGGTGGTCAACACTTTGGTGGAAAAGCGCTTTTGGTCAATTTCCAGCACCACATCGGTGAAGGTTCCGCCAATGTCGACGCCCAAACGGGTCCTGTGTGATGGCATCTGATCGCGCCTCCTTCTGTCTTGCGGAGGAAGGTAGAGCGCACACTCCATGAAATCCAATTATTAGATTTCATGAATTGAATTTAGAAAATTTATCCTGTGGCGTGAGCCTGCGCCACCTGCTGTGCCAATTCGGCTGCAGCCCCCACAAAACTGAGGCAAGTGTCCGCGTCATAGCGGGCATAGAACTGCAGCGCGTCGGGCACCCAGAGATAGCGCAGGGTGTCCAATGTGCCATTGGCGAGGTCATCGCGCACCATGGCTTCGGGCAGGCAGGCCACCCCCAGCCCGTCGCGGGTCATTTGGTGGCAGGCGGCGAGATTGGAAGAAGAGACATGCCGCACCGAGACATCGGAAAAGGCGGCGAAGTGGTCCTGCATCTGGTTGTAAGGAATGGTGCCTCGGGCATGGGTCAGAATGGGATGCTGGGCCAGTTCGGGCAGGCTGAGCACCTTGTCGGACAGGCCAAGTTTGGGGCTGCCGACCCACAGCATCGGCAGCGGGCCAAGATCGGCGTTGCCACTGATTTGCCGCTCAAACGGGGCGCTTTGCAAGGCAAGGTCAATGCGCCGCTCCATCAACGCGCGGGACAGGTTCACCGACAGGTCCACGGTCAGATCCATGTCAATGTTGGGGAACCGCTCTTTGAGCGCAGTGAAGAATTCGCCGAGCCACGTGTGCACGATCATCTCGGTCACCCCAATGCGCAGCGTGCCGTCAAACAGGCTGTCATCCGCGGCCGTGAGCAGGAAGCGGTCCATCGACAGAAGCACGTTGCGCGCCTCCAGCAGGAGTTTTTCGCCCATGGGGGTCAGCCGTACGGAGCCCGCATCGCGGGTCATCAGCGAATGGCCAATTTGCGTTTCCAAGCCTGCGATGCGGGTGGAGATGTTGGGCTGCGTGGTGTTCAGCCGGTCGGCCGCGCGGCGGAAACTTTGCAGGTCGGAAACCGCCACAAAGGCTTGAAGCTGTTTCAGGCTGATCTGGGCCATGGGGCGCTCTTGGTCTAAGAAAGTCGCGGCACAGTAGGGCAGGTTGAGTGGCTTGGAAAGATGGGCTGGTCGGCGCCGTCAAGGCGTTGGCTTGCTCCGCCTGTAAAACTGTGCATGTTAGCGGAAACATTTCCTTTGGTGCAGCTTCCGATACGCATGTGGTCGGGTGCCAAAGGGCGGGAGAACATGTGCAATTGGGGGGAGTATGAGTATGGACATCAATCCAGACAGGTTTTTGCGGGAGTTGTTTGCCAAAGCGGTGGCCGTGGCCGATCCGATGGCGGCTTTGCCGGACGTCTTAGGTGAAAAGCCAGCGGGCCGGTTGATAGTGGTTGGCGCAGGCAAGGCCAGTGCGCGCATGGCGGAAGCCTTAGAAAGTGCCTGGGGGCCGTGCGAGGGGCTGGTCATCACGCGCTACGGATATGAGCGACCGTGTCAGGGCATCACCATCAAGTCGGCAGCGCACCCGGTGCCGGACGCGGCGGGTGAGGCGGCGACGCTGGAAATGCTGGACCTCATGCGTGGTCTCAGCGCCGAAGACACAGTGGTGTGCTTGATTTCCGGCGGGGCGTCGTCACTGCTGACCGCGCCGGTGCCGGGCGTGACGTTGGACGAGTTGAAGCAGGTGAACGCAGATTTGCTGGCCTCCGGCGCGCCGATTTCGGCGATGAACGCGCTGCGCAAACATCTGTGTCAGGCCAAAGGCGGGCAGCTTGCGGCGGCAGCCTATCCAGCCAAAGTGGTGAGCTACCTGATTTCGGACGTGCCAGGCGATGATCCGGGCATGATCGGCTCCGGTCCCACGGTGGCAGAACCGGAAAGCCTGGACAGCGCGCTGGCAGCTTTGGCACCGTTTGGCGTGACCTTGCCCGAGCATGTCGAGGCGGCGGCGCGGGCCCATGCAGGTGTGGTGATGCCAGGTGATGAACGGCTGTCGACCACGGAAAACATCTTGTTTGCCTCGCCACTGCAGTCGTTGCAGGCGGCGCAAGAGGTGGCGGAAGCTGCCGGGCTGCGCGTGGAAATCCTAGGTGACGCGCTGGAAGGCGAAGCGCGGGATGTGGCGCGTGAGCAGGCTGACTTGGCGAAAGCCAAAGTGGGCCGTGGGCCTCGGGTGCTTCTGTCCGGCGGCGAGTTGACCGTGACGCGGCGAGGCGATGGCGTTGGCGGGCCAAACGCGGAGTTTGCACTGGCCTTGGCGCTGGCGCTGGAGGGGGTAGAAGGTATCCATGCGATTGCCTGTGACACGGATGGTGTCGATGGCGCGGCGGAAGTGGCCGGTGCGGTGATTGGGCCCGAGACTCTAGCGGCAGCGCGGGCGAAGGGCGTGGACGCAGCGCTGGCCTTGGCGGACAACGATGCCCATAGTTTCTTTGAAAAGATCGATGCGCAGGTGGTGCCGGGGCCAACGCTCACAAATGTGAATGACTTCCGCGCGGTCCTGATCACCAAGTAATTGTACGTTGCGCTGAAACTCGCGTAGAGATGGTTCACAAATTAACTTGTGGGAGCAAGAGAATGAAAAAGGCGATTATCACCGGCCATTCCAAAGGGCTTGGTGCGGGCATGGTGTCCTGCCTGATCGAGGCGGGCTATGAGGTTTTGGGCCTCTCGCGTTCGGGTATCGGATCGGAGATGGCGGGCTTGAGCGAAGTGGCGCTTGATCTGGGCGACACTGCGGCGGTGAGCGCTTTTGCCACCGGCGCCGAATTTGCCAATTTCTTGGATGGTGCAAGCCAAGCCGTGTTGATCAACAACGCTGGCATTGTGGAACCTATCGCCCCGATTGGCCGTCAGGATGCGGGCAAACTTGCACAGTCCATGGCAGTGAATGTCACAGCGGCGCTGATCCTGAGCGACGCCTTTGTCGCGGCCACAAAAGGCGCGGACCGTCGTGTTGCGCATATCTCCAGCGGGGCGGGACGCAATGCCTACACCGGTTGGAGCGTTTACTGTGCCACCAAGGCGGCGATGGACATGCACGCGCGCGCGATGGTGGAAGACGCGGTGGCCGATCTGAAGGTCGAAAGCATCGCACCGGGTGTGATCGACACGGGCATGCAGGCGACCATTCGCGCCACGCCTGAAGAAGACTTTTCGATCTTGGCACGCTTCAAAGAGCTCAAAGAAGACGGCGGGCTGGCGACGGCGGAAGACACCGCCGAGAAAATTTGCGCCCATATCTTGGGCGACCAGTTTGGTGCCGAGACGATCACAGACGTACGCACCTTCTAAACAACAAGGCCCTCGCGAATGTCGCGGGGGCCATTCTTTGTGCAGCCGTAATTTTTGGACTTCGGGTATTTTTCGTTGCGTGATTGCCATCTTGTGGCATAGGGAAGATCAACGGAATGTTAGCGCTAAATGCGTGGCGCAACGGCGTTGTTACTTCGGGGGATGGAGGATCACATGAAACGCTCAAAAATTAATGAGATCATGGCGGCGGCGGACGAGATGATCCGCTCTTACGGGTTTAAACTGCCGCCTTTTGCCTATTGGACACCGGACGAGTTCAAGGCGCGCGCCAAAGAGGCCGAGGCGCTGATTCAGGCACGCTGTGGCTGGGATATTACCGACTATGGTGCGGGCCGTTTTGAAGAGATGGGGCTGTTCTTGTTCACCCTGCGCAACGGGCGTTTGGCTGATCTGCAGCGCGGTGGCGGCATGTGCTATGCGGAAAAGCTGCTAATCTCGCGTCAGGACCAGCTGTCTCCGATGCATACCCATGTGATCAAAGCGGAAGACATTATTAACCGTGGCGGGGCCACTATGGTGGTGGAGCTGTTTGGCTCTGATGACGATGGTAACTTTGCCGAGGACCGCGGTGGTATGGTGATGTGTGATGGCATTCCGCGCACCTTTGCGCCGGGCGAAAAGCTCAAGTTCGCGCCGGGCGAAAGCCTGACACTGATGCCGGGGGACTGGCACGCCTTCTGGGGCGAGGGCGGCGATGTGCTGATTGGCGAGGTCTCCACCGTGAATGACGACGAAACCGACAATATCTTCCGCGAGCCGATTGGCCGGTTTGCCGAGATCGAAGAAGATGTCGCGCCCACCCACCTGTTGGTGAGCGATTACGCCAAATGGCTGGCCTGAGGAGGCTCCGATGATCCTGTGTTGCGGCGAAGCGCTGATTGATATGATCCCCCGCGAGACCGTGGAGGGCGGCACGGGCTTTGTGCCCCATGCCGGCGGCGCGGTGTTCAACACCGCCGTGGCGCTGGGCCGTTTGGGGGCGCGCGTGGGGCTGGTTAGTGGCATCTCTACTGACAGTTTTGGCGATATTCTGATGACCGAACTGGTGGCGAGTAACGTCAGCACTTCGGCGCTGATCCGTGCGAAACGCCCGTCCACAATGGCCTTTGTGCATTTGAGCAGCGGACACGCAACCTATTCGTTTTATGATGAAAACACCGCTGGGCGCATGATCCAGCCGTCTGATCTTGTGTCGGTGGAACCCAAAGTGAAAGCGCTGTTCTTTGGCGGCATCAGCTTGGCGGTGGAGCCTTGCGCAGATACCTATGCCGAGTTGCTGGAGCGTGAGGGCGCAGGCCGTGCGGTGATGGTGGATCCGAACATCCGCCCTGGCTTCATTGCAGATGAGAAGGTCTATCGCGCGCGGTTGGCAAAGATGTTTGCCAAGGCCGATATTGTGAAAGTGTCGGACGAGGATTTGCAGTGGATTGTTCCGGGCGACGACACGATGGACGAACGCGCCATGAAAATCATCGACCAGGGTCCGGCACTGGTGTTGGTCACCCGCGGTGGTGAAGGCGCGGATGCTTATGTGACCAGCGGTCACAAGCTGTCCGTCGCGGCGGAAAAAGCCGAGGTGGTAGATACCGTTGGTGCGGGCGACACGTTCAACGCGGGCGTTTTGGCGAAGTTGGCAGAGCTTGGTGTTTTGACCAAAGCCAAGGTGCGCAACCTGTCTCTGGAAGACGCGGCGCTGGCTTTGGCCTTTGGGGCCAAGGTGGCCGGCGTGACTGTGGCGCGGGCTGGGGCCAACCCGCCTTGGGCCAGCGAGTTGACCTAGGGGCTTGCGTTATAGGCGTCAGGGCGGCACATAGCGGGCGATTTGACAGGAGCCACACATGACACCGCAGGACGTTGAAGCCCTTTTTACCCGCCACGACGGCAGCTATGGTTTTGCCCGCTGGGGCCGCCCGATTGCGCCGGTGGTCTTCGGGGTCGAGGACGCCACGCTGCAAACTGTGAAAGGCGCGCTGGAGGCGGTGGTCACTTTGGTGGGCCACCAGATGGCGGAGACCGACCCGGAATTTGGCAGCAACCTGATGATGTTTTTCTTCCGGGAGTGGGAAGAGCTTCTGGATGTGCCGGATCTGGAGCGTTTAATCCCGGACCTGAAGGCGTTGGTTGGTCGATTGCAAGACGCCAACGCCACGCAATATCGCGCTTTCCGCTTTGACAACGACGGCGGCATTCAGGCGGCGTTTGTCTTCCTGCGCATGAATGACGCCATGGCGAAAATCCCCGCCGAAGCCTTGGCGCTGGGCGAAGCGGTGCAAGCCATCGTCGCTTGGGGCCCAAAAGCCTTTGCCGAACACTCCCCCTTGGCGGCGGTGCCGGAAAGCGGCGCGACCGTGCTGCGGCCTGAAATCGCCGCTGTGATTGCCGCCGCTTATGACCGGATGATGCCGGTGGCGGCCGAAGACACGAGCCACGCCCTGCGTCTGTTTGCACGGCTGCGACTCGACTAAGTCTCGCAATTTCGCACCTCAGCCCGGTAAATTTCACCCTCATGTGCGTTTGTGCGGTGTTGGCTGTGCAATGGCACCTGTTTTTTGTACCGGCCATTTGAGGCACTCTGTTTGTGTAGCCAAACGCGAACAAGGAGTGTGACATGGCAGGTGATGTGCCCATCATAGCGGCGACCCGACCCGTCAAAGTGGAGCTGGAAGAAGGCAAAACCTATTTCTGGTGCAGTTGCGGGAAATCCAAAAATCAGCCGTTTTGTGACGGCAGCCACGCGGGAACAGAGATGAAACCGCAGAAATTCACCGCCGAGAAGAGCGGTGATGCCTTTCTGTGCCAATGTAAGGCCAGCGCCAACGCGCCGTTTTGCGACGGGGCACATACCCGCATGGGCGAGGCCAAGGCCGGCGACCCTGCGCCGAAACCGCAATCGGATGTGCCACAGGCCGTGGCCACGCCAGAAGAACCCACCGTTGCGCGCATTCACGAACTGGCGCGTGATGGGCTGAGCAAGCTGGGCCATCACGGTGAGATGGGCTCCATGGGGGTGCCGCGCAAAGACCTGCCGCAGTGGGATGACATTCAGATCCTGCCCGCCCAAGTGGCGCGCAAGCCTCTGTTGGATGACGCACCGGTGGACACGTCTGTGGTGATTGGTCCGCGTGCGGCCAAACCGTTGCAGTTGGACATTCCGCTGTTTGTCTCTGACATGAGCTACGGCGCGCTGTCCGAGGAGGCCAAAACCGCGCTGGCGCGCGGCGCGGAATTGGCTGGCACCGGAATTTGCTCCGGCGAAGGGGGCATGCTGCCCGAGGAGCAGGCGGAGAACTCGCGTTATTTCTATGAGCTGGCCTCGGCGCAGTTTGGTTGGAAGCCGGAACTGGTGGAGCGCGTGCAGGCGTTTCACTTCAAAGGTGGGCAGGGGGCCAAGACCGGCACTGGCGGGCATTTGCCCGGCGAAAAGGTGCAAGGCAAAATTGCCGAAGTGCGTGGCTTGGAGCCAGGCCAAAGCGCCGTGTCGCCGTCCACCTTCCCGGAGCTGCGCACGCCGCAGGACTTTGCGCGGATTGCCGACGAAGTGCGCGAACGCTCTGGCGGCATTCCGATCGGCTTCAAGCTCTCGGCCAACCATATCGAGGCGGACATCGATTTCGCGCTGGAAGCAGGTGCGGATTACATCATCCTTGATGGCCGTGGCGGGGGCACGGGGGCCGCGCCTTTGATCTTCCGGGATCACATTTCGGTGCCCACGATTCCGGCTCTAGCGCGGGCGCGGCGCCATCTGGACGCCAAAACCGGCGGCGAGGTCTCACTTGTGATCACGGGCGGTCTACGGGTGGCCGAAGACTTCGTGAAAGCAATGGCGCTGGGCGCGGACGCAGTCGCTGTGTCCAATTCCGCCATGCAGGCGGTCGGCTGCATCGCGGCGCGTATGTGCAACTCCAACAACTGCCCGGTGGGCATTGCCACGCAAAAGCCGGAGCTGCGCAAGAAGCTGGATGTGCAGATCGGCGCCGAAAAACTCGCGCGCTACTTTGGCGCCAGCGTTGAGTTGATGCAGGTGCTGGCACGCGCCTGTGGACACAGCAGCCTGTCGGATCTGAACGCCGATGACATCACCACCTGGAAGCGTGAGATGGCCGACTTGAGCGGCGTGCGCTTTGCTGGTGTTGGCGGCTAAATCTCTCGGGCGGCTCCGCGTTTCACGCGGGGCCGCTTCAACCACTTGCAATGGCTGGGCTGCTTGCCTACCCATAGGTCATCTTATTGTGGAGACCTGCCAATGCCTTACACCTTGCCGATCCGCGTCTACTACGAAGACACTGACATGGCGGGCATTGTTTACTATGCCAACTATCTCAAATTCATCGAGCGCGGCCGCAGCGAATGGGTGCGCGAGATTGGCATGGATCAGTTGGAAATGAAAGCCGAGGGCATCGTTTTTGCCGTGCGTCGGGTGGAATGCGACTATCTCGGCAGCGCCGTGCTGGATGATCTTCTGACGGTCGAAACCGAAGTGGCCAATGTCACCGCTGCGCGGTTGGTGATGGAACAGCGGGTGAAACGCGGTGACGAGGTGCTGTTTCACGCCATGGTCACGGTTGTGTGTATGAACGAAGCGGGCCAACCGGTGCGTTTACCGGCAAATATCCGCCAAATGGTGCATTAAAGCGGGCAAATTCCCGCGAGCGACGCCAATTTATTGGCTTTCCCCGTAGAAACCCGTTACGTTTGCTTTCAAACAAGGCCCCGATAGAGGGCCACAGAGCAGAGCAGGCTATATGGAACACGCAGCAGTCGATTTCTCGATGTGGGCGCTTTTTGCGCGCGCCACTCTAACCGTAAAACTGGTGATGGTGATGCTGATCGTGGCATCCTTCTGGTCTTGGTCGGTGATTGTCCAAAAACACATCATGTACCGCAAGGCGCGCCGCGAAGGTGCGCGGTTTGATCGGGCCTTCTGGTCTGGCGAGCCGCTGGATCAACTGTTTGAGGAACTGGGGCCAGAGCCCAAGGGGCGCTCAGAACGGGTGTTTGCCGCTGGCATGGTGGAGTGGCAACGCAGTCATCGTCAGGATGGCGGGCTGATCGCCAATGCCACCAGCCGGATCGACCGGTCGATGGATGTGGCGATTGCCAAAGAAGCGGATGAGCTGCAACACGGCCTGCCGATCCTCGCCACCGTAGGCTCGACTGCGCCGTTTGTGGGTCTGTTCGGTACTGTCTGGGGCATCATGAACGCCTTTATCGAGATTGCCGCGCAGCAGAACACCAACCTCGCGGTTGTGGCGCCGGGCATTGCAGAGGCTCTGTTGGCTACCGGTCTTGGTCTCTTGGCGGCGATCCCCGCGGTGATCTTCTACAACAAACTGAGTGCAGACAGCGACCGTATCGTCTCGGGCTATGAGGCTTTTGCAGACGAGTTTGCCACCATCCTCAGCCGCCAGTTGGACGCCTGAGCCATGGGCGCGGGTGTCATGAAATCTGGCGGAGGGGGCGGCAAACGTCGCCGCCGCAACCGCCGCAGCAGCCAGCCGATGAGCGAGATCAACGTCACGCCCTTTGTGGATGTGATGCTGGTGTTGCTCATCATCTTTATGGTCGCCGCGCCGCTTTTGACGGTGGGCGTGCCGGTAGAGCTTCCCAAAACCGCGGCCAATCCGTTGCCGGGCGAACAGGAAGAGCCGCTGACCATCACGATTGATGCCAATCTGGGCATCACCATCATGACCACGCCGGTGGCTGCCGAAGACCTGATCCCGAAACTGCGTGCCGTGGCGGCAGAGCGCGAGTCCGACCGTGTGTACCTGCGTGCGGACGGTGCCATTCCTTATGAGGCTGTGGTGCAGGTCATGGGCGCGCTTAACGCCGGCGGCTTTAGCGACGTGGGTTTGGTGACCGATGTGGGCGGCCCGGCGCTGGACGGCACGGATGCTGGCGGGACGGACAACTAGGGCGCGCGCGTGCATATCGGCCATTATATCTCGGGCGTTGCCCACACCGGCCTGATTGGCTGGGTGTTGTTGGGCGGGGTGTTTGACTCCGATCCGCCACCTATGGAGGTGGTGGACATCGCGATGATTTCCGCGGCCGAGTTTGACGCGCTGACCCAAAACCAGATCGCGCCGGAAACTTCCACCGAGATTGCGCTGCCACAGCCGCCCGAAGAAACAGAGCCTGCGCCAGAGGTGGTCGTGCCGGAAGATGCGGCTGTACCGCAGCCGGAACCAATTGAGCCAATTGAGGCAGAGCTTGAGGCTGCGCCAGATGTGGCGGAGATTGCAGATCCAACACCGCCTGAGCCAGAAGTGGCCCCGGAACCCACACCACAATTGCCGACGCCAGAAACCGACACCGCGGTTATCATTCCGGATGCGCCGGTGGAACCCGTGCCCGCGCCAGTGGAGCGTGTGGCCCCAGAGCCTGTCGCACAGCCGGAGCCTGACACAGCCATTGCCGACGCCTTACAGGAGGCAACCAAGCCGGATGAAGCTGGCGAGGCTGCGGAAGAGGTCAAAGAAGACACCGCGCCTGAAGCGGCCTCCACCGAAATCGCCACGGAACCCAAACAGGAAGAAGTCGCCAGCGCCGCGCCCACACGCTCCTTGCGTCCGCGTATCCGGCCAAACGCGGTGGCCGAGCCACAGCCCACCCCGGCGGAAGACGCCATCGCGGCCGCTTTGGCGGAAGCCGCAGCGCCAACCGAGTCACCATCCTCCGCGCCGTCCGGCCCGCCGCTTACGCGCGGTGAGAAAGACGGCTTGCGCGTGGCCGTGCAGCAATGCTGGGTGGTGGATGTTGGCTCCCGCGCTGCGGATGTGACCGTCGTTGTGGGCCTGAGCCTGGATCAGAACGGTAAAGTTCAAGGCGACATTCGCATGTTGAGTTATGAAGGCGGCGACGAAGCCGCTGCCAAAACCGCTTTTGCGGCCGCCAGACGCGCGGTTCTGCGCTGCCAAAAGACTGGTTACGACCTGCCTGCAGAAAAATATGACCATTGGCGGGATGTTGAGATTACATTTAACCCGGAGAAAATGAGGTCCAGATGATGAGACTTTTTGCGACCCTAGTGATCGGGATCCTGACGGTGGGCCATTTAGCCCATCCGGTTGAAGCCCAAAGCCAGCCCCTGCGCATCGAGATCACCGATGGTGTGATCGAGCCGATGCCCTATGCGGTGCCGGATTTTGTTGCCGAAACCCCAGGCTCCAATCAGGTGGCCAAAGACATCAGCCGCGTGATTGCGGCGGATCTCAACGGGACGGGGTTGTTCCGGGAAATCCCGGCCAAGGCGCATATCTCCTCGATCACCAACTTTGGCAGCCCGGTGCAGTTTGCCGACTGGAAAGCGGTGAACGCCCAAGCGCTGATCACCGGCGGCGTATCGGTCAGCGGCAACCAGCTTGAAGTGAAGTTCCGCGTCTATGACGTGTTCGCGGGCACTGAGTTGGGCAACGGTCTGCGGTTCAAAGGCACCACCGATGGCTGGCGCCGCATGGCGCACAAAGTGGCCGACGCCGTTTATGCGCGGATCACCGGCGAAGGCGGCTATTTCGACAGCCGCGTGGTCTACGTCGCGGAGACCGGCCCCAAGAACAACCGCAAGAAACGTCTGGCGGTGATGGACTATGACGGTGCGAATCTACAGTATCTGACCGACAGCAGCTCCATTGTGTTGGCCCCGCGCTTCTCCCCAACGGGAGATCGCGTGCTGTACACCAGCTATGAAACCGGCTTCCCGCAGGTTTACGTGCTCGACGTAGGCTCCGTGCGCCGCAAGGTTTTGTCCAATGAAAGCGGTACCATGAGCTTTGCCCCACGGTTCAGCCCGGACGGCAAAAGTGTGGTGATGTCGGTGACCGAAGGTGGCAACACCGACCTCTACAAAATGGACATCGCTTCCGGAAAACGTCAGCGTCTCACGTCAACACCGTCCATCGAGACGGCCCCGAGCTACAGCCCTGATGGCAGCAAGATTGTGTTTGAAAGCGACCGTTCCGGCACGCAGCAGCTTTATGTGATGTCCGCTGGTGGGGGTGAAGCCACCCGTATCAGCTTTGGCAAAGGCCGCTACGGCACGCCGGTTTGGTCCCCGCGCGGCGATCTGATTGCGTTCACCAAACAGAACAAAGGCCGCTTCCACATTGGCGTGATGCGCACCGATGGCAGCGACGAACGCCTGTTGACGGCGTCCTTCCTAGACGAGGGCCCAACCTGGTCTCCCAACGGGCGTGTGATCATGTTCACCCGTGAAACCCGTGGCGCGGGCGGCGCGGCGTCGCTCTATTCGGTGGACGTGTCCGGGCGCAATCTGAAACCGGTGAAGATCAACGGCGGTGGCTCTGACCCCGCGTGGTCCCCCCTGCAATAAGGTAAGAAACCCCCGTGTTTTGCTTGCACAGCAGCTTGTGATAAGACAGCGTCATTAGAAGAGCACAAAATGCAATTGAGGCGACGGGTTTAGAGGCGAGGCAATACTCATGAAAACATGGACAAAAGCGGTGCTGACTGTGGCCGCGCTTTCTTTGGCGGCTTGTACTGATCCAGGTGGTTTTGGCAACGATGACGACTTTGGCATCGGCACAGGGGCTGACAGCGGCCTGGGCAGCAGCGCCGACCCAACCTCTATTGCCTACTTCCAAGAGGCTGTGGGCGACCGCGTGTTGTTCCTGGTCGATCAGTCCACTTTGAGTGAACAAGGCCGCCTGACCGTGCTGGCGCAGGCCAACTGGCTGATGCAGAACCCGGATTACATCGCGGTGATCGAAGGCCATGCTGATGAGCAAGGCACACGCGAATACAACCTCGCGCTTGGCGCGCGTCGCGCAAGCGCCGTGCAGGAACTTCTGGTGACGCAGGGTGTGGCCTCCAACCGCATCCGCACCGTGAGCTACGGCAAAGAGCGGCCCATTGAGATTTGTTCGGAAGAGAGCTGTTATGCACAAAACCGCCGTGCGGTGACCGTGCTGACCGCCAACCTGTCGGGGTAAGACATGATGCGAGCGCAAGTTTTTGCTTCCTTGAGCGCCCTTGCGCTTGTTGTGGCGCCGATGATGGGCGCGGCCCAAACCCGTGATGAAACGCTGGCGGACATACGCCAGCAGCTGTCTGTGTTGTATGTCGAAATGCAGAACCTGAAGCGGGAACTGTCCACCACTGGTTCGGCCGGCACCATCGTAACCGGCGCCACGACGCTGGAGCGTGTGGATGTGATTGAACAGCAGCTGCGGGTGCTGACAGGCAAAACCGAAGAGCTGCAATACCGCGTCGAGCGCATTGTGGCAGATGGCACAAACCGTATTGGTGATCTGGAGTTCCGTCTTGTGGAGCTGGAAGGTGGAGATCTGAGCCAGTTGGGCGAAACCACCACCTTGGGCGGGGATGTCGAAACTCTGCCGTCCACCGGTGGCGACGACACCGGCTCTGGCGATGGCGCGCCAACCGAATTGGCCGTGGGAGAAGAGACCGATTTCAATCGCGCCATGACCGCCTTGGATGCCGGTGAGTTTGGCGCTGCAGCAGATCAGTTTGCCTCCTTTGTGCAGACCTATCCCGGCAGCCCGCTTGAGGCCGAGGCGCATCTGCGGCGTGGTCAGGCCCTGGAAGGCAAAACCGATCTGACCGGCGCCGCGCGCGCCTTTCTGGAAGCCTACTCCGGCGCACCTCAATCCGGCACCGCACCTGAGGCGCTGTTCCGTCTGGGCAAATCGCTGGGCGCGTTGGGACAGACCAATGAGGCCTGCGTGACGCTCAACGAAGTTGGTGTGCGCTATCCCGGTGGTGCTTTTGTGACTGAAGCTCAGGCGGAAATGGTCAAGCTGCAGTGCTCCTAACCCAGCTTTCAAACGCCCTATATAGGGCGTTTGGCACGGACGTTCCCACAAAACTTGGCGTGGCCGTCAGCGGTGGCGGCGACTCCATGGCACTGCTTGACCTGCTGCGCCAGTGGGGCAAGGCGGAACTGGCAGTGGTCAGCGTGAACCATGGTCTGCGCGCAGAGGCGGAAGATGAGCTGGGGTTGGTTGCAAGCTACGCCGCGCAGCACGACCTTTCGCATGACATATTGCAGTGGCATTGGGACGGTACCGGCAACCTCCAAAACGCCGCGCGCGAGGGGCGACGGACGGCGATTGCCGATTGGGCCAAAGCAAATCAACTGCAACACGTTGCCTTGGGCCATACCAAGGATGATCAGGCCGAGACTTTTCTGATGCGCCTGTCGCGCGGGTCCGGTGTCGACGGGCTGGCCTGCATGTCGGAGCTTCGCGAACGTGACGGTCTAACGTGGCTGCGTCCAATGCTGGAGATCGCTCGTGAGGATTTGCGCCAGCATCTGCGCGACAATGCAATCCCTTGGGCGGACGATCCCAGCAACGAAGACCCGCGCTTTAACCGCGTGAAGGCCCGGCAGATGTTTGAAACCCTGGCACCCCTTGGCCTAACCACAGACCGTTTGGCGCAAACCGCTGCGCATATGGGCCGTGAAAGCGATGTAGGCAACTGGGCGCTCAATACAGCGGCGCAAAACTATGCTACACTAGACGCCGGTGACGTGGTTTTGGATGCCGAAGCGCAGAAGGCGCTGCCAGAAGCCCTGTATTCGCGTTTGTTGGCTGAAGCGCTGTCGTTTGTGTCTGGAGCTCAGTATAAACCGCGTTTCCGCGCCTTGCGTGCGGCAATCGAGGCGGGCCAGCCAACCTCGCTCCACGGGTGCTTGATCTTGCCGTCAAAACAGTCGGTGCGCATTACGCGGGAGTTTGTGGCCATCCAAGAGACGCGGTGCCATGTATCTGAGCTATGGGATGGCAGATGGCGGTTAATACCACCTGAAGGCCTTGATGTGGCGGAGATGGAGATTGCAGCCCTTGGCGAGCAGGGGCTCCGGGAGATTGACGAGTGGCGGTCGCTTGGCCGCCCAAGGCCTTCGGTGCTTGCCTCACCAGCGGTTTGGCACGGTGAAAAATTGGTCGCAGCGCCGTTGGCTGGCCTTAAGAATGGCTGGCAAGTGAGGCATTTGCCCCACACCAGTGTTTTTGGCACGACTTGTTAGAGCCTTTGCCAATTCGCACATTGATTACGGCCTCGCGATCTCTATTTAACTCTGTACGCCCTCGTGATAGGTCACGGGCGTTCTGAAAGGGAGACTTGCCTTGGGCAATGCGAGAAATGTAGCTTTCTGGGTCGTGCTGTTTTTGCTGATCCTGGCTTTGTTCAACTTGTTCAGCGGAGACAGCAGCTCGCTGCAAAGCCGTGAAAGCAGTTATTCGGACTTTGTGGCTTCGGTGGAAGCCGGGCAGGTCCAGAATGTGGTCATTGATGGCGAGAAACTGCGCTATCAGACGCAGGATGGCTCGACCAGTTCGACCATTTTGCCACGGGACGCAGAGGTGACGCAGCTTCTGACCGACAAAGGCATTGATGTGCGCGCCGAGAGCCAGGAAACCTCCGGCCTGCAAGCCTTCCTGATCAGCCTTCTGCCTTTCCTTCTGCTGATCGGTGTCTGGATCTACTTTATGAACCGCATGCAAGGCGGCGGCAAAGGCGGTGCGATGGGCTTTGGCAAATCCAAAGCCAAGATGCTGACCGAAAAACATGGCCGCGTGACCTTTGACGATGTGGCTGGCATTGATGAAGCCAAAGAAGAGCTGGAAGAGATTGTTGAATTCCTGCGCAACCCGCAGAAGTTCTCCCGCCTTGGCGGTAAAATTCCAAAAGGCGCGCTGCTTGTTGGCCCTCCTGGCACCGGTAAAACCCTTCTTGCCCGCGCGATTGCAGGGGAAGCTGGTGTGCCTTTCTTTACCATCTCTGGCTCCGACTTTGTGGAAATGTTTGTCGGTGTGGGTGCTTCCCGTGTCCGTGACATGTTTGAGCAGGCCAAGAAAAACGCGCCGTGTATCGTCTTTATCGACGAGATCGACGCCGTGGGCCGCCATCGTGGTGCCGGTTATGGCGGTGGCAACGATGAACGCGAACAGACCCTCAACCAGTTGCTGGTGGAGATGGACGGTTTTGAAAGCAACGAAGGTGTGATCATCCTCGCGGCGACCAACCGTCGTGACGTGCTTGACCCTGCGCTGCTGCGTCCGGGCCGTTTTGACCGCAACGTGACCGTGGGCAACCCGGACATCAAAGGCCGTGAAAAAATCCTCGGCGTGCACGCCCGCAAAACACCGCTGGGTCCAGACGTAGACCTGCGCATCATCGCGCGTGGTACGCCTGGCTTCTCCGGTGCGGATCTGGCCAACCTCGTGAATGAGGCTGCGCTGATGGCCGCGCGTGTTGGCCGTCGGTTTGTCACCATGGAGGATTTCGAATCCGCCAAAGACAAGGTGATGATGGGCGCAGAACGTCGCTCCATGGTGCTGACCCAGGATCAAAAAGAGAAAACCGCCTATCACGAGGCCGGTCACGCGCTGGTGGGGCTGAAGCTGCCGGAATGCGATCCTGTCTACAAAGCGACGATCATTCCACGCGGCGGTGCATTGGGTATGGTTGTGTCTCTGCCGGAGATGGACCGTCTGAACTGGCACAAGTCTGAATGTGAGCAGAAGCTGGCCATGACTATGGCAGGTAAGGCGGCCGAGATCATCAAATACGGTGACGGCCACGTGTCCAACGGCCCTGCCGGTGACATCCAACAAGCCAGCCAGTTGGCGCGCGCCATGGTGATGCGCTGGGGCATGTCGGACAAAGTCGGCAACATCGACTATGCTGAGGCCCATGAGGGCTACCAAGGCAATACCGGTGGATTCTCCGTATCGGCACACACCAAAGAGCTGATCGAAGAAGAGGTGAAGCGCCTCATCCAGGATGGCTATGACGCCGCGCACAAGCTTCTGACCGACTACAACGAAGAGTGGGAACGTCTGGCGCAGGGACTTCTGGAATATGAGACCTTGACCGGTGACGAAATCAAGCGTGTGATGGACGGAGAGCCGCCGCACTCTGATGACAACAACGGCGATGATACGGATGAAGGCAACGCCCCAAGCGTGACCGCGATCCCGAAAACAAAGCCGCGTAATAAGCCAAGTGGGGACGGCGGACTGGAGCCGGAACCCACGGCCTAACCTGAGGGACAGGCCCAAGACCATGAAACCCCGGAGCGTGAGGGCGCTTCGGGGTTTTTCTTTTGGGTGGCGGCTAGGATGGCTCACAGATGCTGAACACCCCCATCACCCATCTTTGATTGTCTGATCGCGGCACTGCCTCTAGGTATCTGCCAAGCACTGTGACGAGGGAGCGCGACATGCCTGCATTGAAACCAACAACCTTTGAAGCCGAAGTGGTCTGGCTGGGCCGGGTGGCCAATTCCGAAGAAAACCTGAGCGCCGCGCCGGTGCCGTCGTTGGACCTGGCTTTGGGCGGAGACGCGGGCGAGTTTCACTCGGGTATCACGCGGCCGTCCTGTGTGCGTGTCAAAGCGCTGTATGAGCGGGGCACCGAGATCATGAACGTGCGCCAGCTGTCAGTCTTGTCTCAGGAAGAACTCGACATGATCGCCAAAGAGATGGGGCTTGAGGCCGTGGACCCGGCATGGGTTGGCGCGTCGATTGTGCTCAAAGGCATTCCGGATTTCACCCATGTGCCACCAAACTCCCGCCTACAGGGGCCCGACGGGGTGACCATCACCGTGGATATGGAAAACCGCCCCTGTGTGTTGCCCGGACGGGTGATTGAGGGCGCACATCCGGGCCATGGGCCCAAGTTCAAAACCGCCGCCACCGGCAAACGCGGTGTGACCGCTTGGGTGGAGCGGGCTGGCATGC
Source organism: Shimia sp. MIT1388 (assembly GCF_047124445.1). Taxonomy (GTDB): domain Bacteria; phylum Pseudomonadota; class Alphaproteobacteria; order Rhodobacterales; family Rhodobacteraceae; genus Shimia. Next base: position 4,225,901 of record NZ_CP138921.1, read on the forward strand.
TGTCTGTCGGTGACACCCTGCGCCTCTTTGTGCCGGACCAGCCGGTCTGGAGCCATCTGGAGCGCGCCCGCAAATCCTGAGTGTGCAGGCATTCCACTAAGGGTGGTCCTTGTGCCCGATCCTGACGTAACGTCTCCAAAACGAAACCGGCGCCTCTTATGCCGACGCTAGAAGTGCCGGATATGTCGGAAACGCATCTCATTGCCGTTTTTTCGGCGCTACAAATGAGGTGAGAGAGCGTCAAATTTTATGACAGGGACCACCATGAGCTTCAAAACCGATATTGAAATCGCCCGTGAGGCAAAGAAACAACCTATCCAGGAGATTGGCGCAAAGCTGGGTATTGGCAGTGATGACCTGCTGCCCTACGGCCACGACAAAGCCAAGATCAGCCAGGAGTTCATCAACTCCGTACAGGACCGTGAAAACGGCAAGCTGATTCTGGTGACCGCGATCAACCCAACCCCTGCGGGTGAAGGCAAAACCACCACCACTGTGGGTCTGGGCGACGGTCTGAACGCGATTGGCAAAAAAGCCGCCGTGTGTATCCGCGAGGCCTCCTTGGGGCCAAACTTCGGCATGAAGGGCGGCGCCGCAGGCGGTGGCTACGCGCAGATCGTGCCAATGGAAGAGATGAACCTGCACTTCACAGGCGACTTCCATGCAATCACCTCCGCGCACAACCTGCTGTCGGCGATGATCGACAACCACATCTACTGGGGCAACGAGCTGGAAATTGACGAGCGCCGTGTGACTTGGCGCCGAGTGCTCGACATGAACGACCGCGCGTTGCGTGACACCGTGACCTCGCTTGGTGGGGTTGCCAACGGCTTCCCACGTCAAACCGGCTTTGACATCACCGTGGCCTCCGAAGTTATGGCGATCCTATGTCTCGCCAACAATCTGGCAGACCTGCAAAAACGTCTGGGCGACATGATTGTGGCCTACCGCCGCGACCGCAGCCCAATCTACGCGCGTGACATCAAAGCCGACGGCGCGATGACCGTTCTTCTGAAGGACGCGATGCAGCCTAACCTGGTGCAGACTCTGGAAAACAACCCGGCCTTTGTACACGGCGGCCCGTTTGCCAACATTGCGCACGGCTGTAACTCCGTGATCGCCACCACCACCGCGCTGAAAGTTGCGGATTATGTGGTGACCGAAGCAGGCTTTGGCGCCGATCTGGGTGCTGAGAAGTTCATGAACATCAAATGCCGCAAAGCGGGCCTTGCGCCGGATGCGGTTGTTCTGGTGGCCACCATTCGCGCGATGAAAATGAACGGCGGCGTCGCCAAGGCTGACCTTGGTGCAGAAAACGTCGATGCGGTGAACGAAGGCTGCGCCAACCTGGGCCGTCACATCGGCAACCTGAAGCAATTCGGCGTGCCCGTTGTTGTAGCGATCAACCACTTTGTCAGCGACACGGATGCCGAAGTGCAGGCGGTCAAAGACTACGTGGAAGGCCAAGGCTCTGAAGCCATTCTTTGCCAGCACTGGGAAAAAGGCTCCGAAGGCACCAAGGAACTCGCGACCCGTATTGCGGAAATCGCCGACGCCGGTGTGAGCCAGTTTGCCCCGCTCTACAAAGACGAGCTACCGCTGTTTGAGAAAATCGAGCGCATCGCGACCTCGATCTACCGCGCCGATGAGGTGCTGGCGGATAAGAAAATCCGTGATCAGCTCAAGGCCTGGGAAGACGCGGGTTACGGGCACCTGCCGGTCTGTATGGCGAAGACCCAATACAGCTTCTCCACCGACCCAAATCTGCGTGGCGCGCCAACAGGCCACTCCGTACCGGTGCGTGAGGTGCGACTGAGCGCCGGTGCGGGTTTCATCGTGGTGATTTGCGGCGAGATCATGACCATGCCGGGCCTGCCACGTCACCCGGCGGCGGAGAATATCCGCATCAATGACGAAGGACTGGTTGAAGGCCTGTTCTAACGCATTGCGGTTTGGACAGAGGCGGGGTAGGGCATGCGCAACACTTTCGAGAGGATGCCATGCTGAGCCCCGCCGATTGTCCTGACATGCCAACCCTGCGTGCGCAGATCGACACGCTGGACCGAGAACTGGTCCGTCTGTTGGCGCTGCGCACCACCTACATTGACCGCGCCGTTGAAATCAAAACCGGCGCGGGGCTACCCGCCAATATTCCCGCCCGTGTCGAAGACGTTGTGGCCAAGGTCAAAGCGACCGCCGCAGAGGAAGGGCTGGACACTGAGATCGCCGAGGCTCTGTGGCGCCAGTTGATTGACTGGTCCATCGCTCGGGAAGCCAAAACCATCAAGTTAGACTGACGCGCAAGGAGCGGCGCGTTTGAAAGCACCCACCGGGGCGCGCCCCCGGGCAGATCATAAAGGGGAGCGTGATGAGCGCACAGATTATTGACGGCAAAGCCTTCGCGGCCACAGTCCGTGAGAAAGTGGCGGGCCATGTGGCGCGTCTGAAAGAGGAAAACGACATCACACCCGGTCTGGCCGTGGTGCTGGTGGGCGAAGACCCGGCGTCGCAGGTCTATGTGCGCTCCAAAGGCAAACAGACCGTCGAAGTGGGCATGAACTCCTATGAGCACAAGCTCGATGCCGACACATCTGAGGCAGACCTGCTGGCCCTGATCGACAAGCTGAACAACGATCCAGAGGTGCACGGCATTCTTGTGCAACTGCCGCTGCCTGGCCATCTGAACGAAGATCTGGTGATCAACTCGATTGATCCGGCCAAAGACGTGGATGGTTTCCATATTTCCAACGTGGGTCTTCTGGGCACTGGTCAGAAATCGATGGTGCCTTGCACGCCGCTGGGGTGCCTGATGATGCTGCGTGACCACCATGGCTCGCTGTCTGGCATGGACGCGGTGGTGATTGGCCGCTCCAACATCGTGGGCAAGCCGATGGCGCAGCTTCTGCTGGGCGACAGCTGCACCGTGACCATCGCGCACAGCCGGACCAAGGACCTGCCAGAGGTGGTCAAGCGCGCCGACATCGTGGTGGCCGCTGTGGGCCGTCCTGAAATGGTGCCGGGAGACTGGATCAAAGAAGGCGCGACCGTGATCGACGTAGGCATCAACCGTATCGACGCGCCAGAAAAAGGCGAAGGCAAAACCCGCCTTGTGGGCGACGTGCACTTTGAAAGCGCCGCTGCCGTAGCTGGTGCGATCACACCGGTGCCGGGCGGCGTTGGTCCGATGACCATCGCCTGCTTGCTGGCCAACACCGTAACGGCGTGCTGCCGGGCCAATGGTCTGGCCGAGCCGGAAGGTTTGACGGCGTAAAGCTGTTGCTGAGATGGATTTGGAAAGGGTCGCTTTGGCGGCCCTTTTTGTTTTCTCCTTTGCCAAATCCCTGATTTGGCAGCGCCCGAACCGCCCCCACGGGGCGGGCGCTTCGCTTCCAGCCCCTCGGTTCGGGCGCGATGGCTTTCCGCCGTTAGTCCGCCCAGGGCCCATGATGGCCGCTGCCACCATCGACCCGTGCAAAGCTGTGGCGGCCAAAGAAATCGCGCTGCCCTTGGATCAGATCCGCCGTGCCGCGTGCTTGCGTCATGCCGTCAAACCACGCCAGCGCGGCCGTCATCACCGGCACGGGATGCCCGGCGGCGATGGCGGCACCCACCACAGCCCGTAATGCTGGAACTGCGTCCTTGAGCGTCGCTGCCATCTCCGGCGCATAAGCGAGCAATCCCGCCGGTGGCGCGTTGCGGAAGGCGTCTGCAATGCCGCTAAGCAGTTCAGACCGAATGATACAGCCCGCCCGCCAAATCTCGGCACAGCGCGACAGATCCAAATCCCAGCCAAACTCGTCAGACGCGCTGGACAAGAGGTCAAACCCCTGGCTGTGGCCAATGATGCGCGCGGCCAAGGCTGCCTGTTCCATTTGCGAAGTCGTCAAAGCCACGGCACCCCGCGTAGGCGCAAAAATCTCTTCACCAGCGGCACGCGCCTCACGACCTGCCGACCACACCCGTGCGCCCACCGCAGCCTCAACCGTATTGGCCGCCACGCCCAGTTTCTGCGCTTCAATCGCGGTCCAACGGCCGGTGCCTTTCTGGCCCGCTGTATCGACAATCACATCCACCAGCGGCGAGTCTGTCTGTGGATCAACGGTCTGCAAGACTTCGGCGGAAATCTCCACCAGGTAGCTGCGCATGGGCCCATCGTTCCAGCGCGCAAACTCTGTGCCAATCCCAGCTGGCGACATCGCCAAGCCATGGCGCATCAGGCCGTAGCTCTCCGCCAAAAGCTGCATGTCGGCATATTCGATGCCGTTGTGCACCGTCTTCACAAAATGCCCTGCACCGTCCGGGCCAACATGATCGACACAAGGCGCACCTTCAAACTTGGCCGAGATCGCTTCCAGCATGGGGCGCATCGCCTCCCAGACCGAGGCCGTGCCCCCAACCATCATAGATGGACCAGTACGTGCACCAAACTCGCCACCGGACACGCCCATGCCCATATATGCCAACCCGCTGGCCTCCAGATCAGCCGCCCGGCGGCGGGTGTCCTGGAAATTCGAATTGCCCGCGTCAATCAACACATCGCCAGGCAGCATATGGGGCCGTGCTTGGGCAATGGCATCGTCGACGGCTTGCCCCGCAGGGATCAGGAAAATGATCGCACGCGGCGTCGGCATGTCTCGGACCATGTCTGCCAGGCTGTCATGGCCGCTGAAGCGTCCATCAAAACTGGGCGCCGCGGCCACAAATTGCTCCATATCGGCTTTGCGATAGGAGGCCACGTGCAGATCAAAGCCGTTTTCGGCGATGTTATGCGCCAGGGCCGTACCCATGGTGCCGAGTCCGTAGAGGCCAAAGTTTGCAAGCGTCATCGGTGTGTTCCTTGTCTGCAAGGGGGACGCGCCGCTGAAACTGCGGTGCGCTCTTTCGTGTGTCCTGCGGTATCAGGGCGAAGTCAATGCATCCGCGTTATCCCTGCGGGCCAGTCCTTCACATGCCATGGCCAGGGTGTTTTCAGGCGACAGGCTGGCGTCGACGGTCACGCAGGCCTCATCCAGAGCAGGGGGCTCCAGTGTAGCCAACTGACTGTCCAGCAGGCTTGGCGGCATGAAGTGGTCGGTTCTGGCGGTGATACGGGCGCGGATCATGTCGGGATCTGCCGCGAGATAGACGATGATTGCTTCAGGGTTTTTGACCCGCAACATATCCCGGTAACGGCGTTTGAGCGCCGAACAGGCGACCACCACAGGCGTGTCGGGTTGGGATGTGCGCGCCTGCCCCATCGCTTCGGCCAACCTCTCCAGCCAAGGCTGTCGCATCGCGTCCGTCAGTGGCGTGCCAGCCGCCATGGCGGCAATGTTTTCCGGCGGATGATACTCATCCGCCTCAATGTAGCGCCCGTCAATCCGCTCTGCCAAAGCCTGCGCCACCGTGGTTTTACCCACCCCGCTGACCCCCATCACGATAAGTGCCAAGCCGTTTGTGTCTTGGGCCATGTCGCGCCTCCCTCTCTGTCTCCACATAAATGGTAGCGCAAACATATTTCAAGGTGCGGTGGCTTCCCCGCCAATCGCAAGGGTCAATTCCCGGGCTGCCGCGGTCACGGCTTTCGCCAGCCGGTCGGTTTCCTCTGCGCTCACACGGCTTGCGGGGCCGGACACGGAAATGCCCGCCACCGCCTCGCCGTTGAAATCAAACACCGGCGCCGCGATACAGCGCATGCCCATGTTGCGCTCCTCGTCGTCCACGGAATAACCACGGTCCCGAATGGCGAGCAGGTCTTCAAGAAGCACATCCACATCGGTGATGGTGCGCGCGGTAAACTCGGTGAGCTGTTCGTTGGCCAAGAGCCGATTGCGCCGTCCGGCCTCCATATGGGCCAAGAGCGCTTTGCCGATGCCCGAGGCGTGCATCTGCGACAGCGTGCCGGGGGGGAAAAATGCGCGGATGCTGGCGTGGGTTTCAACTTGGCTCAAAAACAGCACTTGTCCTTCGCGCTCCACGCCAAGGTTGGCGGTCTCCCCGGTCAGTTCCATCAGCTTGCGCATCACCGGACGTGCGCGGTCCACAAGGCTGGTGCGCCGCAGAAACCGCGCGCCTATGATGAAGGCGCGTGGTCCAATATGCCAAAGCTGCTCGCGGCCCTCAAATTCGACCAAGCCGCGCGTCTCCAGTGTCACCAGAATACGGTAAACCGTGGCCGGGGATTGTCCCATCTCGTCAGCAATCTGCGACAGGGTCTTGCCCTGTTCCTCACTCAGATACTCAAACACCTCCATCGCGCGATCGAGCGATTTGATGGTGTTCTGCGCTGTCTTGTCATGCCAGTCGCGTGGCCGCCCACGGGCCTTTGGACCGCCATTTTCGCCATTCCTTTGAGAAACCATAAACAGCCCCTTCGAAATTATTGAAAAGCACATTCACAATATGAAAAAAACAAACATCTGACAACATTGAATAATTTAGAGAAATCGTTTTCTGAAATCATTTTTCAAAAAAATTTTCAGCCTGAGGCGCAGCCGCTATCCTGAATGCAACGCTTGAAGGAGACCCACCATGAGCTTCCAAAATCCTGTCTTTATTCCCGGTCCAACCAACATCCCGGAGAGTCTGCGCAAGGCATGTGATATGCCCACCATCGACCACCGCTCGCCGCTGTTTGGTCAGATCCTGCACCCGGCCCGCGAGGGTGTGCGCAAAGTGCTGAAAAGCGAGAGCGCCGAAATTTTCATTTTCCCCTCCACCGGCACCGGCGGCTGGGAAACCGCGCTGACCAACACACTGTCCGCAGGCGACAAAATCCTCGCCGCCCGCAACGGCATGTTCAGCCACCGCTGGATCGACATGTGCCAGCGTCACGATCTGGACGTGACGGTTGTGGAAACCCCTTGGGGCGAAGGCTTGCCAGCGGACCGCTACGAGGAAATCCTCACCGCAGACACAAACCATGAAATCAAAGCCGTTTTGGCCACCCACAACGAAACGGCAACCGGGGTAAAATCCGACATCGCCGCCGTGCGCCGCGCTTTGGATGCGGCAGGCCACCCAGCTCTGCTGTTTGTCGATGGCGTGTCCTCGATTGCCTCCATGGACTTCCGCATGGACGAGTGGGGCGTGGATGTTGCCGTGACCGGCTCGCAAAAAGGCTTCATGCTGACTGCTGGCCTCGCAATCGTGGGTTTCAGCGCCAAAGCCATGGCCGCCACAGAGACCGCCAAACTGCCGCGCACCTTCTTTGATGTGCACGACATGGCCAAAGGCTACGCCGCCAACGCGTACCCTTACACGCCCGCCGTGGGATTGTTGAACGGCCTGAACGAAGCTTGCTCCATGCTGCTGAATGAAGGTCTGGATAACGTATTTGCTCGTCACACCCGCATCGCCGAAGGCGTACGCGCCGCTGTGGGGGCTTGGGGGCTGGAGCTCTGCGCCGCCAACCCGTCGGTCTATTCCGACACCGTGAGTGCGATCAAAACGCCCGACGGGTTTAACGCCACCGACATCGTCACCCATGCGGCAGAGAAATACGGCGTCGCCTTTGGTGTGGGCCTTGGCGAAGTGGCCGGAAAAGTCTTCCGCATCGGTCACCTTGGCAGCTTGACCGACGTGATGGCGCTCTCCGGGATCGCCACCGCTGAAATGTGCATGGTTGACCTTGGTCTGGACATCAAACTGGGCAGTGGCGTGGCCGCGGCACAAGATTTCTACCGGGGCAACACTGCGACGGCGCATCAGGACGCGGCCTGATGCTGGACAGCGATATGTATATCCCAACCTATGAGGACATGCTGGAGGCGCACACGCGCATCCAGCCCCACATCCGCCGCACGCCTGTGCGCGTGTCGGACTACCTCAACGAGCTGACCGGCGCAGAACTGTTCTTCAAATGTGAGAACTTTCAGGAGCCGGGCGCGTTCAAAGTGCGTGGTGCAGCGAATGCGGTCTTTGGTCTCGACGACGAGCAAGCCAAACGGGGTGTGGCGACACATTCCTCCGGCAACCACGCGTCTTGCCTCAGCTACGCAGCGATGAAACGCGGCATTCCGTGCAACGTTGTCATGCCCCGCACCGCGCCACAGGCCAAAAAGGACACCGTGCGCCGGTACGGCGGCAAGATCACCGAATGTGAGCCCTCCACCACCTCGCGCGAGGCGACCTTTGCCGAAGTGCAAGCGGCCACCGGCGGCGATTTTGTGCACCCTTACAACGATCATCGCGTGATTGCGGGGCAGGGGACCTGTTCCAAAGAATTCATTGAGCAGACCGACGGTCTGGACATGGTTGTTGCGCCCATTGGCGGTGGCGGCATGATCTCTGGCACCTGCCTGACGCTCTCCACCTTGGCGCCGGAAACACAGGTCATTGCCGCAGAGCCGGAGCAGGCGGACGACGCCTACCGCAGCTTCAAAGCCGGCCACATCATCGCCGACGACGCGCCCAAAACCATCGCTGACGGGCTGTTGGTGCCTCTCAAAGAGCGCACCTGGCACTTTGTCTCCAACCATGTGAGCGAGATTTACACCGCGTCTGAGCAAGAGATCATCGACGCGATGAAGCTCACCTGGAAGCACCTGCGCGTCGTGATGGAGCCCTCTTCCGCTGTGCCGTTGGCGACGGTTCTCAAGAACCCTGACGCCTTCAAGGGCAAACGTGTGGGGCTGATCATCACCGGCGGCAACGTCGATCTGGACAAGCTGCCTTGGCTGGCAACCGCCTGAAACAATCACAATACGATTTCCGACAGAGGATAAGGACATGAAAGACATGACCAATCTCGACACCTATGAAGTGGGCTATGACATTCCGGCCAAGCCGGGCATGGACGCCGCAGACATTCAAACCCCGGCCTTGGTGCTGGACCTTGATGCGCTGGAGCGCAACATCAAGAAGATGGGCGACTACGCCAAGGCCCACGGCATGCGTCACCGCGTGCACGGCAAAATGCACAAGTCGGTGGATGTGGCCAAGCTGCAGGAACGATTGGGCGGCGCCATTGGCGTTTGCTGTCAGAAGGTCTCGGAGGCTGAGGTCTTTGCGCGGGGCGGCATCAAGGACATTCTGGTCTCCAACCAAGTGCGTGATCCAGCCAAAATCGACCGCCTCGCTCGCCTGCCGAAATTTGGCAGCCGAACCATTGTCTGCGTGGATGACGTTGCCAATGTGGCCGACCTCTCCGCAGCAGCTGTTCTGCACGGCACCGAGCTGGAAGTATTTGTCGAGATCGATTGTGGCGCGGGCCGCTGTGGCGTGACCACCACCGAAGCTGTGGTGGAGATTGCCAAGGCGGTTGAAGCGGCGGACAACCTCAAGTTCACCGGCATTCAGGCCTATCAGGGCGCGATGCAGCACATGGACAGCTACGAGGACCGCAAGGCCAAGCTCGACGTGGCGATTGCGCAGGTGCAGGACGCCGTGGACGGTTTGAAGGCCGAAGGCATTGCTTGCGAGCTGGTCTCCGGTGGTGGCACTGGCTCTTACTATTTTGAGAGCAACTCCGGCGTGTACAACGAGCTGCAATGTGGCTCCTACGCCTTCATGGACGCAGACTATGGCCGCATCCTGGACAAAGACGGCAACCGCATCGACCAAGGTGAGTGGGAAAATGCCTTCTTCATCCTGACCAGCGTCATGAGCCACGCCAAAGCCGACAAAGCCATCGTGGACGCAGGTCTGAAAGCACAATCCGTCGACAGCGGCCTGCCAGTGATCTTTGGTCGCGACGATGTGGAATACATCAAATGCTCCGATGAGCACGGCGTGGTCATGGACCCAACCGGCGCGTTGAAGGTCAATGACAAGCTCAAGCTGGTGCCGGGCCACTGCGACCCAACCGCGAACGTGCACGATTGGTACGTTGGCGTGCGCGACGGCAAGGTGGAAACGGTTTGGCCTGTGTCGGCCCGCGGCCGCGCCTACTGAGCCTGTCGCTAAAAACCACTTCCGGCGTATGGGGCGCCGGTCCAGTGCCCGCGTGTCTGCTTTCCCTTCCGGCATCGACACGCGGGCATTCAAATTTCTGATGAGAGAGCACCATGCTGATTGTACCTGAACGCGAAATTGCCGATCTGATGACCCGCGACGCGGCCTTTGATGCGGTAGAAAAAGTTTTTGCCGCCATGGCCGCGCGCGAAGCCTATAATTTTCCGGTGGTGCGCGAAGCCATCGGCCACGAAGACGCGCTGTATGGGTTCAAAGGCGGCTTTGATCAGGCGGGTTTGACGCTAGGCCTGAAGGCGGGCGGCTACTGGCCCAACAACCTCGAAAAGCGCGGGTTGATCAACCACCAGTCCACCGTGTTCCTGTTTGATCCTGACACCGGCAAGGCCAAAGCCATGGTGGGTGGCAATCTGTTGACTGCGCTACGTACGGCGGCTGCGTCGTCCGTGTCGATCAAACATCTGGCCCGCGAAGATGCCAAAGTCATCGGCATGATTGGCGCAGGGCATCAGGCCACTTTCCAACTGCGCGCCGCGCTGGAGCAGCGCAACTTTGAGAAGGTCATCGGTTGGAACTACCACCCGGAGATGCTGCCAAACATTGAGAAGGTCGCCTCCGAAGCTGGCTTGCCATTTGAGGCGGTGGAACTGGACGGTATGAAAGAGGCTGACGTGATCATCTCGATCACCTCTGCCTTTGCACCGTCCTTGATGGCGGATCACGTGTCTCCTGGCACGCATATCGCCTGCATGGGCACCGACACCAAAGGCAAACAGGAGGTCGAAGGCGCGCTTTTGGCCAAGGCCTCGGTCTTCACCGACGAGGTGGCGCAGTCGATCACCATCGGCGAGGCGCAACACGCGGTGGCCGAGGGGCTGATTGAGGTCAGTGATGTGGCCGAAGTCGGCGCGGTGATCAACGGCACCAACCCTGGCCGCACCTCTGCAGAGCAGATCACCCTGTTTGACGGCACCGGCGTGGGCTTGCAGGATCTTGCGGTGGCCGCAGCCGTTGTCGATCTGGCAGTCGAAAAAGGCATCGCCATCGAAGTGGATTTCTAAGCTTCTCTAATCTTTAAAGAAACACACGCCTCCGTTGCCCAATGGGCTGCGGAGGTGCTTTGTTTTTGGCGTTTGCCACCCTCAGCCTTACGCGACGTTTTATTCAAAATTCCATTGAAAGTATCTCCCGATTTGCGCCGTTTTGCCCCGTAGTCACAGCCGGTAAAACTAGATCCACACGCGCGCGATACCTGCGCGATAGGGGAGGCCAGATGGCACATCGCTTGGACAAGACGGCTCAGAAAGACAGCGCCCACGCGCGGTCTGATGCTCGTCTGTTCCTGTCTCCCTCACGCACCCAATACCGCGACGGCCTGTCCGTCGCGCCCTTGATCTGCCCCTCGTGGGCAGGCGGTAGCCGCACACTGCGGCCTGCTGGGATCGCCACGCTCCGCGTGGCTGAAGTGGCCCCAGCGCTGACCTCTGAAACTGCCGCAACTCCCCAACTTCGGGGCACTGGACCGCATATCGCCGCCCAGTGAGTTCACGCCAAGAGATGTCACCTTGAGGAGAGGGCGGCATCCCTTCGGTTAGCAAATGGAGGTCCCACATGAGGGATGGTAGCTATACCTACAAGCTGTTTGATCGCAGCGATTTTAGTGCCTTTTGGGCGCTGTTCACCGACAACCTGATCAATCTGATGGTGCTGGCTGGCGTCTGTCAGTTTGTGTTCCAGATGCCCGCCGAGATTGTCTATGGCCGCATCGTGCCGGGCGCAGCCGTGGCCATTCTGGCCGGGATCGCCGTCTATGTAGGCTTGGCCAAACGTGCCGCGGCCCAACATGGCCGTGACGTGACCGCGCTGCCGTATGGCATCTCGACGCCAGTGATGTTTGTCTATCTGTTTGGCGTGATTGGCCCGATCTACTGGTCCACCAACGATCCTATGCTGGCCTGGCAGGTCGGCATCGGCGCTGGTTTCATGGGTGGCATCGTCGCTGCGTTGGGCGCGGTGATTGGCCCGTGGCTGAAACGCGTGACCCCACGCGCCGGTATGCTGGGCACGCTTTGTGGTATCGCGCTTGTGTTCATCGGCACCGTGCCGTTGGCCACTGTGTTTGAAAACCCGTTCATCGGCTTTGCTTCGATGATCATCATCCTTTGGGGGCTCGTGGGCCGCTTCCGCCTGCCATACAACATCCCCGCTGGTCTGCTGGCGCTGATCGTTGGCACCGTGGTGGCCTTTGGCATTGGCGAAGCCAAGCTGAGCCTGGATGGCGTTGGCTTCTACCCGCCACTGCCCTACATCGGTGACCTGATCGCGGGCATTCAGTATCTGTTTGCCAACCCGGAGCTGTTCCTGGTGTTGGTGCCGGTGCAGATCTACAACTTCATAGAAACCATGAACAACGTGGAAAGCGCCGAAGCGGCGGGCGACCACTACCCTGTGGCCACTTGTCAGATCACCGATGGTGTGGGCACCATGGTCGGCGCGGTCTTTGGCTCGCCTTTCCCAACCACGGCTTACATCGGCCATCCGGCCTACAAACGCATGGGCGCACATGCGGGCTACATCATTGGCGTGGGCGCGGTGATCCCGCTGGCAGCCTTCTTTGGTCTGCTCGCCTTCCTCAACAACCTGATCCCAACCGCAGCCGCGGCTCCGGTGCTGGTGTTTGTCGCGCTCAGCCTGATCACCAACACAGCGCATTCGGTGAAGACAGATCACATGGCCGCGGTGACCATCGCAATGATGCCACATGTGTCGTCTTTCCTGATGGTGAAATGGGGCTCGCTGATGGGCGCATTGGGTGCCGTGGGTGTGGCCGGTCTGCCTAACCTCGGCGACGATGCCCTGACCGCCGCGCTGTTGCAGCAAGGCGCACATTTCGAAGGCCATCTGGCCCTCTCGCAAGGGGCCATCCTGACCGGTCTGATTTGGGGTGCCATTGTCGCCAGCGTCATTGATGGCCGCTTCCGCAACGCGGGTGGCTTTGCCCTCGCAGCTGCTGTGATGTCTGCCTTTGGCATCATCCATGGTGCCAGCCTGCAGTGGCCTGCACTGAATGGTGTGACGTCTGGCTACCTGATCGCGGCCGCCTTCCTCTACATCTACCCGCTGTTTCACAAAGAGGATGACCTCGTGAATGAAAACGCGGTGGTGGACGAGGCCCCGGCACCCGCTGAATAACGTCCACTTCCCCGGACGCCCTTGTGCGGGCCAGCCTTGTCCTTCGGCGGCCCGCACCTTTTCATTCCTCCACATTGGACCCGACCATGTCACACACAGAGACCCAAACGCTCCTGCGGGGCCGTATTCTGGATTTCCACGCCGCCCCCGCGGATGAGATGGACACCGACGCCTATACCTACATCAAAGACGGCGCGATCCTGATCGAGGGGGGCAAGATCAAAGCCACCGGTGTCTATCAAGACATCGCTGCGCAGGCCCCCAAGGCCACGGTCAAAGACCACCGGCCAAACTTGCTGCTGCCCGGTTTCATCGACACCCATGTGCATTTCCCGCAGGTGCAGGTGATTGCCTCCTGGGGGGAGCAGCTTCTGGATTGGCTCAACAATTACACCTTCCCCGAAGAAACTCGCTTTGAAGACCCCAAGCACAGCACGGCCATGGCGGGCCATTTCTACGATCTGCTGACCAGCCACGGCACCACCACGGCAGTGTCTTACTGCTCGGTGCACACCGCGTCTGTGGAGGCCTATTTTGCCGAGGCTGACAAGCGCAACATGTGCATGATTGGCGGTAAGGTGATGATGGACCGCAATGCGCCTGACGCGCTGCGCGACACGCCGCAGTCGAGCTATGACGACAGCAAAAAGATGATTGCCAAATGGCATGGCAAAGGCCGTGCGCACTACGCCATCACCCCGCGCTTTGCGATCACCTCAACGCCGGAGCAGATGCAGATGGCGCAGGCTCTGGTGGCGGAGCACCCCGCGTGTTTTGTGCAGACCCACCTGAGCGAAAACCACGACGAAATTGCCTTCACCAAAGAGCTCTACCCAGATGCGCCGGATTATCTTGGTGTCTATGAGAGCTATGGCTTGCTGACGCCGAAAACTCTGCTGGGCCACTCCATCCACCTGACCCCACGCGAGATTGACGTGCTCGCGGAAACTCAGGCCAAGCCGGTGTTCTGCCCAACTTCCAACCTGTTCCTCGGCAGTGGTCTGTTTGACGATGGCGGGCTGCGCGCCCGTGGCATTCAGAACGCAATTGCGACCGACATCGGGGCAGGGACCAGCTATTCGATGCTGCAAACCCTGAATGAGGGCTACAAAATTCTGCAATTGCAGAAGCAGAAACTGCACCCGCTGCGTGCCTTTGACTGGATCACCCGTGGCAACGCCGAGGTGCTGGGCCTGTCTGACAAGATCGGCACGCTGGCCGCAGGCTCAGATGCGGATGTGGTGGTGCTGGATTCCCACGCGACCCACGCCATGGATCTGCGCATGCAGCGCGCGGAAAGCCTGTCGGAAGAGCTGTTCATCCTGCAAACCCTGGGTGATGACCGCGCTGTGTCAGAGACCTATGTCGCTGGCGTGGCACAGAAAAACGGCGCGGCGACACTTGCAAGCACAGCGGCACCAGCGCGGGTTCTCAAGTCCGCTTGATCTAAAACGCTTGTCAGCTGGCGCCAATTGGGTCAGCTGACAAACAACCGCGCCAGAAACACCGCGCTCATGCCGTAGCCAATCACGACCACGATCCAGCGCACCACCGAGGCCGGAATGGCCTTGGCCACAAAGGCCCCGCTGTAGCCCCCCAAGACCGCAAACACCATCATCAGAACCGCCATCGGCCAGACCACCAGCCCCGCCACGGCAAAGGTCACCACCGAAATGGCGGACAGCGCAAAGGACAGCCCGTTTTTCACCCCGTTCATCAGGTGAATGTCGCGCCAGCCCCACATGGCAAACAGCGCCAATAGCACAATGCCCAAGCCACCGTTGAAGTAGCCGCCGTAAACGCTGACCAAAAACAATCCCACGGCCCCTTCCGGCTTGAACCATTTGGCCTTTTCCTGCGCCCAGACCTGTAGCTTTGCCCCAAGCAAAAACGCGGTGGTGGCAAACATCAACAGAAACGGCACCACATAGGAAAACACCTCGTTGGACGACACCAGCAACAACAGCGATCCCGCCAATCCGCCTGCCAGCGTGATGACTGTGAGCCGGATCATTTGCGCCCGCGACAGGGTTTTGAGTTCTGACAGAAATCCTATTGCTCCGCCCAGATAACCTGGGAACACCGACACCGCGCTGGTGGCATTGGCCGCCACCGGCGGCACCCCGGCCCAGACCAGCGCCGGGAAGGTCAAAAACGTCCCGCCGCCCGCAATCGTGTTCACAACGCCAGCGCCAAATCCGGCCAAAGCCAGCACAAAAATTTCCAGGATCGTCATCGGGGTCTTTCTCTTGTATTTGGTCTGGCGGTCCGCGCACCGTAGCGTGCATTGCTGGATATGCCAGATAATCGCGTCTGTTTTTCAAGAAAAAGCGGAAAGTGCATCGCCTCAGACAGGCTTTGCCTCCAAGGTCCCAACCGGACTAAAACCAATACAAACAATCAGGAGACTCATCCATGACCGGCTATCTGACCACCCATGTTCTGGACACCGCCCGTGGCTGCCCTGCTGAGGGCCTGAAAATTGATCTCTACCGGATCGACGGCGAGACCCGCACCAAACTCAAATCTTTGGTCACCAATGACGATGGTCGCACCGATGAGCAAATCCTGCCAGCTGCCGAATTTGCCACCGGTGAATATGAACTGATCTTCCACGCCGGGGCCTATCTGGACGCCTGCGGCACACCGCCGGAAGAGCCACGTTTCCTTGATGTGGTGCCGATCCGCTTTGGCATGTCGGAAGCCTCGCACTACCACGTGCCGCTGCTGCTCTCGCCGTTTGGCTACTCCACCTATCGCGGAAGCTAAGGCTCTCGGGCAAAACAGTTTTGCAGAGGCGCGTTCCGGTTTCGGACGCGCCTTTTTTCTATGCGACCTGAACCAACAAGGCGGGTTTTTATTGTTCTGAAATTTTTGATACTGCTTGGCATTTAGAGGGAATTCCGAAAGAAAGCCCTGTCGCGTAGACTGGTTAAAATTCGAATCTAGGGGAGACCGCCATGTACGATATGGCAATTCTATGGGACTGGATCGCGTTCTCGGTGCGCTGGCTACATGTCATCACCGCCATGGCTTGGATTGGCGCGTCGTTCTATTTCATCGCATTGGACCTGATGCTGAAACCAGCCAAACACCTGCCCGAAGGCGCCTATGGCGAAGAGTGGGAAGTGCACGGCGGCGGCTTTTACCACACCGTGAAATACCTCGTGGCCCCTTCCGAAATGCCGGAGCACCTGACCTGGCACAAATGGCAGAGCTACACTACCTGGCTTTCCGGTGCAGCGCTGTTGATGATTGTCTACTGGGTCGGCGGTGAGCTCTTCCTGCTGGACCCAACTAAAGCGGATCTCACCCTGTTCCAAGGCATCCTGATCTCCGGCGGCTCTTTGACTATTGGTTGGCTGGCGTATGATTTCATGTGCAAATCCAAGCTCAGCGAGCAGCCAACCCTGCTGATGTTGCTGCTGTTTGCCATTCTTGTGGTCATGTCCTGGGGCTACAACCAGATCTTCACCGGCCGCGCCGCACTGCTGCATCTTGGGGCCTTTACCGCCACCATCATGACCGCCAACGTGTTCTTCCAGATCATGCCGAACCAGCGCATTGTTGTGGACGACCTGAAAAACGGCCGCACGCCGGATGCCAAATACGGCAAGATCGCCAAGGTACGCTCCACCCACAACAACTACCTGACCCTGCCGGTGGTGTTCCTGATGCTGTCCAACCACTACCCGCTGGCCTTTGCCACCGAGTATGCCTGGATCATCGCCAGCCTTATCTTCCTGACCGGCGTCACCATCCGTCACTACTTCAACACCATGCACCGCACCGGCAAAGGTCCGCTTTGGACCTGGTTGATCACCGCGCTACTGATGGTGGCCATCGCCTGGCTCTCCACGGCGCAGACTGGCGAGACCTATGAGGAATCCGAGGCGCGCGAACTGACCGCCTACGAGCAGAAGTTCGCCTCCGCAGAAGGTTTTGAAGACGCCTACTACGCAGTCACCGGCAACTGTTCCATGTGTCACGCCCGCGAGCCCTCCTGGGAGGGCTTGCATTGGGCCCCCAAAGGCGTGGTGCTGGAAACCGAAGCAGATGTCGCGCGCCATGCGGAGCAGATTTACCTGCAAGCGGGCCGCACCCACGCCATGCCGCCCCCCAACGCCATCGAGATGGACCAGGAAAGCCGCAACTTGATTGTGGCCTGGATCAGGGAGGTCCGCAGCGGCGGGTGAGGTCGCGCAGTGAAATGGAGAAGTTTGGGGCGCGATTTGCGCCCTTTTTTGTGTGAAACGCTAACGGCTTGTTGCGATCTGGGCAGGTGATGGGAAGTCAATGACCTGGCCATAGTCGCTTGGCTTTAAGGTCACGCCAACTAACACATATTCGATTGTGTCCCGGTCTCCAGCCACTGGCAGATAGAGTTCAGACGTGCTGCGGAAAGATGTGAGTGGTCCGGTGTAGGGCAAGGCAATGTGGAGCGGCAGCGGATGTGTCGCAGCCTGTACAAAGGCTCCCCACATTTTTGATCCAGGTCCTTTGCCGGGGTGGGTGGACAGCTTTGTTCCGGTGAAGACCTTGCTCAGCGTCTTCTTGATTTTGCTGCGCACATAGAGCCCTTTGAAGTCAATTGGTTCTCCAGTTCGGGAACGCAGGACTTCGTAAATGGACAAGATGCCAGGTTGTGTCTGCGGGCACGGCAGCCCGATGTTCGTAAACCGCGGTAGGGCTGCACCAAGCGCTGCATCGCGCCAGATAAAATACAGTTGTTTCAGCTCAGGTTCGAGCCTTGCTACCGAGAAGTTGGAGCCTGTCATGTGTTGTGTGGTCTCTTTTTGGTGGCCCTTTTTCTGTCACGCGATCGATGCGCCCTCCCAAAACCCCGGACGCCTGCAAGGAATCCCCTTCCTGCGTTTAGGAAGCGTAGCACAAAACCTCCACATGTGCCTGTTGGCGCAAAAAACCGTCCGCACATTTTTGTGAGAAATAAGAGAGGGAGGTGGCAATACCGGCTTACACTGCCAGTGCTCATAAGTGGCGACCCCTGAAGGACTCGAACCCTCAACCTGCTGATTAGAAGTCAGCTGCTCTATCCAGTTGAGCTAAGGGGCCATCGCCAAACGGCCAGCAGGTCGCCCTGCGCCGTCACCTTTCTAATAGCCGCGCCAGCTTGTCAACGGCGCGGGTGGGAAAAGTGGAAAACCAGTGCCATAGGCGCTCTTATCCCGAGAGCACCTCGGTGCCTTTGCTGGCACAGACCTCGGCCAAAGTGTCGGGGATTTCATCCGTATAGAGCCGCGCGACATCGGCAAAATCCAAAATCTTCGCCGGAGCGTTGCGTTGAAACTTGGAATGATCCGCCAAAAGCCAGGTTTCCCGCGCACCGGCCAAAGCGGCGTGGGACACAGCGATCTCGTCGATGTCAAAATCATAGGCAACGCCGGTCTCCGACACCGCCGAACAGCCGAGGATGGCATAGTCAAAGGCAAAGTCGCGCACCATCCGCGCCGCCACTGGACCCACCAGTCCGCCGTCTTCCGCGCGCGGGCGCCCGCCGGTCACAAGCACGTTGCACCGCGCGTTGCCGGACAAAATCCGCGCCACATTGAGGTTGTTGGTCACCACCAATAACCCATCGTGGCCCAGCAATGCGCTGGCCAGTGCCTCGGTGCTGGTGCCGATGTTGATGAACAGGGCGGAGCCATTGGGGATGTCCGCCGCACAGCGGGCCGCCATCGCTGCCTTGGCATCCGCGTTCACGCGCCCGCGCTCTTCATAAGCAATGTTGCGCACACCGGAGGGCAGTACCGCACCACCATGTACCCGCTCCAGACGCCCGGCATTGGCCATTTCGTTGAGGTCGCGGCGAATGGTTTGCACCGTCACATCAAAATGCGCGGCCAGCCCTTCAACGGTGACTTTGCCCTCGCTCCGGGCGATTTCGAGGATTTCTCTCTCGCGAAAACTGCTCAGCATGTTCGTTACTTTTCGTTTGTGCTCACCCTCAGTGGCAGGCGGATGGCACGTTTTCAATGGAAATTATCCACATCACGCGGAATTTCCTTGACCGAATGCGCGTTTTGGGTTCGTAAGGGTGCGAAAATGTTCGAAGGTGTTCTTATGGAAGCGCAAACAGAAAATCCGGTGGATCTTTTTGTCATTGGTGGCGGTATCAACGGCTGTGGCATCGCGCGAGACGCGGCCGGGCGGGGGCTCTCCGTGGAACTGGCCGAAATGAACGATCTGGCTTGGGCCACATCCTCGGCCTCGACCAAGCTGTTCCACGGTGGTCTGCGTTATCTTGAATACTTCGAAGTCCGTCTGGTACGTGAAGCGCTGATCGAGCGCGAAACCCTGCTGCGCGCCATGCCGCACATCAGCTGGCCGATGCGCTTTGTGCTGCCAATGCACAAGGACATGCGCTTTGAAAATGACACGCCGACTTCCAAACTTTTGAGCGTGGTCATGCCGTGGATGAAAGGCCGCCGCCCCAGCTGGCTGATCCGCATGGGGCTTTTCATGTATGACCATCTCGGTGGCCGCAAAATCCTGCCCGGCACCCGCACCGTGGATCTCAAAATCGACGAAGCAGGCTCGCCGCTTCAGGAGAAGTTTGTCAAAGCCTTTGAATATTCCGACTGCTGGGTCGAAGACAGCCGCCTTGTGGTGTTAAACGCCCGCGATGCCGAGGCGCGCGGGGCCACCATCCGCACCCGCACCAAGGTGCTCTCCGCCCAACGCGGTGACAATTTCTGGCACATCGAGATGGAGGACGTCGACACCGGTGCCCGCCGCACCACCCGTGCCAAGGCGCTGGTCAATGCCGGTGGCCCATGGGTGGCCGATGTCATTCGCGGCGTGATCCAACAGAATTCCTCCGCTGGTGTTCGCCTTGTCCGTGGCAGCCACATCGTCACCAAACGCCTGTTTGACCACGACCGCTGCTACTTCTTCCAAGGCTCCGATGGCCGCATCATCTTTGCCATTCCGTATCAGGAAGACTTCACCCTCATCGGCACCACCGATCAGGAACACACCCACGCCGACGTGGCCCCCACCTGCACCGATGAGGAGGCGCAATACCTCTGCGACTTCGCCTCAAACTACTTCAAGAAGCCGGTGACCATGGATGACATCGTCTGGCGCTACTCTGGTGTGCGCCCGCTTTACGATGATGGCGCCTCCTCCGCACAGGCAGCCACCCGCGACTACGTGCTGAAACTGGACGACAGCGGCGCCCCGGTGCTCAACATCTTTGGCGGCAAAATCACCACCTATCGCAAGCTGGCCGAAGCGGCGATGGAAAAACTCACGCCATTCTTCCCGGAGGCCACGGCCCCCTGGACTGCGGGCGTAGCGATGCCCGGCGGCGACTTTGAGGTGCATCAGGTGGGTGACAAGATTGCCGAGCTGCAACGCGACTACCCCTTCCTCACCGATGCCTGGGCCAAGCGCCTGATCCGCGCGTACGGCACCGAAGCGCCAGAGATGCTCGGGGCCGCAAAATCCGCTGCTGATTTGGGCGCAGACTTTGGCGCCACGCTCACCGCTGCTGAGGTCGACTGGCTCATGGCGAAGGAATACGCGCGCGCCGCCGCCGATGTGGTTTGGCGCCGCTCCAAGCTCGGTCTGCGCCTCAACGCGCAACAAATTGCCGCCATCGACAGCTATATGGCTGCAGCGCGGCAAAAAGCCTCTGCCTGAGACCCAACCGAGAATTGATCTTTGCGCCCCATCGGCCTATACGAAGCCCGCACGCTGCTGTTGTGCGGGCTTTTGAGTCTGCGCGAGGGCGGAGGAGAACCATTCGGATTTTGTCAGGTCATCCCGACCTGATCCCGCAAGTCACAGAACACCCCTGACGCAAAAAAGGTAGTGAGAAACATGGCTGATAAAAAATCGCCCGACATATTGTATACCATTGTAGACGAAGCGCCTGAGCTGGCCTCCGCCTCCTTCCTGCCGATCATTCGCAAGTTTGTTTCCGCCGCTGGTATCACCGTTGGCACCCCGGACATTTCCCTTGCCGGTCGCATCATCGCCACCTTCCCGGAAAACCTGACCGACGATCAGCGTCAGTCCGACGATCTGGCCGCGCTGGGCGAACTGGTGAAGACCCCAGACGCCAACGTCATCAAGCTGCCAAACATCTCCGCCTCTGTGCCACAGCTGGTTGCGGCCATCGAAGAGCTGCAAGGGCAGGGCTACAACATCCCGTCCTACCCGGAAGACCCACAGTCTGACGAAGAGAAAGCCATCCGCGCACGTTACGACGGCATCAAAGGCTCCGCTGTGAACCCGGTGCTGCGCGAAGGCAACTCTGACCGTCGCTCCGCCCGCGCGGTGAAGAACTTCGCCCAAAACAACCCACACTCCATGGGCGCATGGGAAGGCTCCTCCAAGACCAAAGTGTCTTCCATGCCGGGCAACGACTTCTACGCAAACGAAGTTTCCGCCACCATCTCCGCCGATCAGGCGGGCGATGCAAAGATCGAATTTGTTGCCAAAGACGGTGCCGTGACCGTGCTCAAAGACAGCTACCCGCTGGAAGAAGGCACAGTTGCTGACGCGACCTTCATGTCCGCTTCTGCGCTGGGCAGCTTCCTCGCGGACGCCATTGAAGACACCAAAGCCGACGGCACCATGTTCTCCCTGCACATGAAAGCCACCATGATGAAGGTCTCCGACCCGATCATCTTCGGCCACGCCGTAAAAGCATGGCTGGGTCCTGTTTGGGACGCACACGGCGAAGCGATTGCCGCAGCCGGTGGTTCCCCGAACTCCGGTCTGGGTGCGGTTCTGGCCGCGATCGACACGCTGGACAATGCCGAGGCTATCAAAGCCGAAATCGCCGCGCTGGACCGCCCATCCATGTACATGGTCGACAGCGACAAAGGCATCACCAACCTGCACGTGCCGTCCGATGTGATCATCGACGCCTCCATGCCAGCGGTGATCCGCGCAGGCGGCAAAGGTTGGGACGAGACCGGCGCCAAGGGTGACACCAACTGTGTGATCCCGGATCGCTGCTACGCGTCTGTCTATGACGAAAGCATCAACTTCTTCAAAGCCAACGGCGCGCTCGACGTGACCACCGCAGGCTCTGTGGCCAACGTGGGTCTGATGGCGCAGAAAGCCGAAGAATACGGCTCCCACCCAACCACATTTGAAGCCCCAGCGGCGGGCTCCATCCGCATCGTTCTGGAAAATGGCGACGTGCTGCACTCCCACGATGTAGAGACAGGCGACATCTGGCGCTCCTGCACCGTGAAGAAAGCCCCAATCGAGAATTGGATCGAGCTGGCCATGGACCGTCAGCGCCTGACCGGCTCCGAGGCGATCTTCTGGCTGGACGCAAACCGCGCCCACGATTCCGAGCTGATCAAATACGTGACCCCGGCGCTGGAAGCGGCTGGCAAAGCCGACCTGTTCCAGATCATGGCGCCTCGTGAGGCCACCGCGCAGTCGCTCAAAACCATCACTGCCGGCAACGACAGCATCGCCATCACCGGCAACGTGCTGCGCGACTACCTGACTGACCTCTTCCCGATCCTCGAGCTGGGCACCTCCGCCAAAATGCTCTCCATCGTGAAGCTGATGAAAGGTGGCGGCCTGTTTGAAACCGGTGCCGGCGGTTCTGCACCAAAGCACGTGCAACAGCTGGTCGAAGAAAACCACCTGCGCTGGGACTCCATGGGTGAGTTCTGTGCCCTGGGTGAAAGCCTGAACTTCCTCGCGGACGTCAAAGGCAACGCAAAGGCGGGTGTTCTGGGTGTGGCTGCCGAAGCGGCAACCCAAGGCATTCTGGACGACAACCGTTCGCCTTCGCGCAAGGTAGGCCAGCCAGACAACCGCGACAGCCACTACTGGTTCGCCCGCTACTGGGCCGACGCGCTGGCAGCACAGTCTGACGACGCTGACCTGGCGGCCGAGTTCGCAGGTGTTGCCAAAGCCTTGGCAGATGGCGAAGAAGCCATCTTGGCCGAGCTCGCAGCCGCCCAAGGCCCTGCAGCCGACATCGGCGGCTACTTCCGCCCATCGGTCGAGCTGAAAGCCAAAGTCATGCGCCCAAGCGCCACGCTGAACGCGATCATCGGCTAAGGCTGACGCGATCGGTTGAAACAAGGAAGCCGCCCTGAGAGGGGCGGCTTTTTCAATTTGGCTAAACATTTTGTATTTGCGCCCCGCGCGCCCAAATTTCACCGCATTCTTTGTGTCTCTTTTCTTCGGGTAACCCTTGGATTTATTTGTTGGTTAAGGCAGACGGTTCATGCACGACGCGTTGGAAAATTACACACAAAAGCTTTATCAGCATTCAATTCGAGAATGGCCCCTACCAGGGTGTTTTTTTGAGTTGCATCACCAAGTGGAGAAACTCCCACTTGGATGGCAGGCTCTGGATATTCTGTCGTCAAAGTTCAAAGAACCTTGGCCCGAAAAATTGGATGACTTGCCCCGGAAGTTGTCGGTACTTTTTCGCTACCTTGTGGCTCGCTTTGAGCTTCCGAATGCGGACTACGAGCAATGGACCGAGACACAATATGGCAAATGGGGAGAGGACAATTTAGCCGGCCTTCTAGAGAGTTGGGGCCCCAAGACGGTCACTGGTGTGGAGCAATTTAGCTTCGAATTTGGGGATGAGTTGTCATTTCGGTATGCCTATCCACCGTCCTGGACGCATAAGCACATGATTGAAGAGGCACGGCGGGCCTATGAGTTGTGTGGGTTAAGGCTTGACCGGTCGGTGGGTTCTGAAAACGCACTAATTCTGGCGCAGAGCATTCCTGTTCCTGAAGTCTGGCACAGTATTTTAAGTATTCGCGTCCTATATGAGATGGAGAATAATCTGGACGTCGTAAAATGGATCACGAGGCAGTCAAATTGTGACGCAGGATCCGCATTATACGCAATGTTCTCCCTCAAATACTACAGCGAGGGCGAGCCGGGTTATGATCCTAACAGTGCAAAAACTAAATTGTACAAAGATTTGCTTACTAGGTTGCAGTCGGGATTCTACGTCACTGCCGCCTTGGTAAGCCACTATCCTTCTCAGTTGGATCAAATACCAGAACATTTGCGCCCTTTCGTGGAGCATATCGGCGTTTCCGACCCATTGCCTCCAAGGGGGACATTGTTTTCCCCAGACGATCAGTGTGTGGTTTACGGATGCGCAGAACGCTATGAATGCGACATGTCAGGTGACAGAACGCCGGCAGTGAGTGCTATTCTGTCAGACCTGCCTGCACCGCCAGTTCACAATTCCTTCGGGCGCACGATTGCCCAACTCGGAAAGCGAGTTTTTCGTAGACCGCCCCAACCTTCTTGAATGCCACTAGGCCTCGCTTGCTAGTTCCGTCACGTGACCTAACTTCGGCGGAGTTTGGAAAAGCCTGACTTTCCATCCCCCCCCATCAGGACACCCGCCTACAACCACGCTCACCATCGACCCGCACCGTCTCAAAACCGTGCGCAAGGCGCGTAAGCTGGGGCGCCCGAAGCTGGTGAGCCTCACCGAGCGCCCGCTGACCTTGCTGGACCCCCTTTAGCAGCCCCGTTCAAAAACAACGCACAGCGCTCTAACCGCCACGCACGCGATCTCCTCATCCACCCCCACAACTTCCGGTTCTGGGGATCACCTCCCCCCCATTCCCATGTCGCTTTCCACTTAAAACCGGCACGTTACCCTCGTAACTTGTCTGGTTTGTGAGTTGTGCGCCTTTGGGGAGGGCCTGACGGCAAACAGGACCTTGGCACTAGGACCAACCATGGGGCGCTTCCAAAAATTCTGTGAGAAACACGATCTGTGTCGCAACATCATGCTGGCCGCGATGTTCCTCGGCATCGCTTACGGCGTGGCGTCGTTGGTGATTTACGCGGTGCCCAACACCGTTGAGAGCGCCCCTTAGGCCGCATCGATGCGGCTCGATTGGCGTGGCTTCCCGTCTTTGGCAGCGCCGCCATAATCTCTGGCGCAGATTCTGAAGGCAGCACATGTCAGCGCTACCATCTCTGCTGTGTACCCAACACGCGAGACCAAGCATGAAACACCTCAAGACCTACTGTCGGGGGCGCGCGTGGTGTGCTGACTTGAAAGTCGCGGCCACGTTCTTCGCCCTTGCGGCCATCGGCGCCTTTGTTGTGCTGCAGGTCGTGCCAGCCAATTTGATTGGCTATTGATCCCCAAAGGGGCGCGCGCCGTCCCTTTTCTTGCTGCCTAAACCGGCACCTGCAATCCGGCTTTCACCCGATCAATCACGACATTGCTGTGAAACCGGCGAATGTTCGGGTTGTCATTGAACACGTGGCGGCTGAACTCCTCATAGGCGGTCATATCCGGGGCGGTGACCACCAGAATAAAGTCCGCCTGACCCGTGACATAGTAGCATTGTTGCACATCATCGAGTTTCAGCATCGAGCGGCGGAATTCATCAAGCAGGTCCGTGCGCTCGCGCTCCATCTCGACCTCCACGACAAAGGTCATCGGCCGCCCCACCGCCTTGGCAGAAACCACGGCAATGTCCGCCTCCACAATCCCTTCATCACGAAACCGCTTTAACCGTCGTTGCACCGCAGAGCGCGAGATGCCTGCAATCTCGCCCAACTCATCCGCCGTCAGCCGGTTGTTCTTCTGAATGGCGGTGAGCAGGCGGCGGTCGATGTCGTCCAGATTGGCGGTCATTTGTGTCTCATTGGCGGAAACTGAGGGAGATTTGCTCATCCTGTGAAGGTTTCTGAGCAATCTGCCCAGATCTTTACGCTAGCCTTTGAGCCTGAACCCTCTCCTGTCAACCCCGCACAGCCCATTGCCTTTCCCCGCAACCCCACCCACTCTGACCGTCAAAGCAATCTCAGTCGGATCCAAGCCATGCCTTTTACTTTCGAAAACCACCACAACGTTGTCTTTGGCGACTGTGATCCGGCGGGCATTGTCTACTACCCCAACATCTACCGTTGGATGGACGGCACGTTTCAGCGCTTTTTGCAGCAATACGGCGGCCATGCCGCTGTCTGTGAACACCTCGGCGCAGTGGGACTGGGCCTGATGGAAACCCATGCCAAATACCGCCGTCCGCTTAAAGATGGCGACGCCTTGACCATCCGCATGGAGATTACCGAGTGGTCCGCCAAATCCTATCGGCTGATCCATCGCGGTTACGTTGGCGACGATTTGGCGTTTGAAGGCACCGAGGTCCGTGCGCTGTTTGAACATCGTGACGGCCGCATGCGGGCAGGGGAGGTGTCTCGTTTGAAAACTTACCTAGAAAGCCGATCCGAGCCATGACTGAAGCCCTGAAAAACCCTCATCGCGGTATCGGCCTGCCGACCCGCCAATCCGAAACGCTCCCGAGCCGCGACGCCACAGCGATTGCCAAACTGCTCGCCCTGTGCCCCGCACACGCCGAAACGCCCCTGCGCGACATGCCGAACCTCGCTGCCACTTTGGGCGTGCATAGCTTCCACATCAAAGACGAACGCCCCCGCATGGGCCTTGGCTCTTTCAAAGCTCTCGGCGCCGCTTACGCCATCGCCTATGACGCGGCCCGCACGGACCCAACCGACTGGACCACCGCCTTGACCGGCCGCACCTATGTCACCGCCTCGGCGGGCAACCACGGCATGTCCGTCGCCGCTGGCGCGCGCATTTTTGGCGCCAAGGCCGTGATCTATCTGTCCCACACCGTGCCGCAAGCCTTTGGCAAACGACTGGAAGCGCAGGGGGGCACGGTGGCCTGGGCCGGTGACGACTACGAGGCCAGCATGGAGGCAGCCGCGCAAGCCGCCAAAGCCAACGGCTGGACGCTGCTGTCCGACAGCACATGGGAGGGTTATGAGGACAGTGGCTACCGTGTCATGGAAGGCTATTTGCAAATGGCCTCAGAGGCCGCCACGCAAATCTCCGTACCTCCCACGCATATCTTCCTGCAAGCGGGCGTCGGTGGTCTCGCCGCCGCCGTCGCCGCCTATGCCCGCGCCACTTGGGGTGACGCGCCCGATATCACCGTGGTCGAACCCGAAGCCGCCCCCGCACTCATTGAATCCATCCGCGCAGGTCAATTGGTCGACACCACCGGACCCGTGTCCGACATGGGGCGGCTCGATTGCAAAACCGCCTCCATGGTGGCGCTCAACGGATTGGCGATGGATGCGGACAGCTTTGTCACCATCTCCGAGCAGGAGGCGCAGGGCACGGTGGATAGGCTCAAGTCCCACGGTATCGCAAGCACGCCCTCTGGCGTAGCCGGTGTCGCCGCCGCGCTTCTGAAACGTCCCAATCTGCCGACTGACGCCCGCGTGTTGTGCTTCGTCTCCGAAGGACCCGAAGATGCTTGAACGTGGCTTTCTCTTTGAGGAGTTCCGCACCCGCATCACCCGCCTGCAAGCCGCCATGGCAGACGCAGGCGAAACAGCACTCCTGCTGACCTCACAGGTCGACATCTTCTACACCACCGGCTTCCTCACCCGTTTCTGGGAAAGCCCCGCCCGCCCGTGGTTTGTCATTGTCCCGGCGCAGGGCGATCCCATCGCCGTGATCCCCTCCATCGGTGCGGACCTGATGTCCAAAACCTGGCTCACCGACATCCGCACCTGGGACGCGCCTTTTCCCGGTGACGACGGCGTCAGCTTGCTCTCCCAAACCCTTGCTGGCATCGTGCCGGAGACCGGCACCATCGGCCTGCCCATGGGCCTCGAAACCCACCTGCGCATGCCGCTTGCGGATTACCACCAGCTCACAAAAAACCTCGCCCCGCGTCGCTTCGTTGATGCCACCAATACGGTGCAGCGCACGCGCGAAATCAAATCCGAATCCGAGGTCGCCAAAATCCGCGCCGCTTGCGCCGTGGCCGACCGTACCTTCGCACGCATCCAAGACTTTGCCGCTGAAGGTCGCACCCACGCCGAGGTCTTCCGCGACTTTCAACGCACTCTGCTAGAGGAAGGCGCCGATTGGGTTAGCTACACCGCAGGCGGGGCGGGTCCCGGCGGCTACGGCGACGTGATCTCTCCAGCGACGGACCAACGCCTGACCGCAGGTGACATCCTCATGCTCGACACCGGCGCGGTGCGGGATGGCTACTTCTGCGACTTTGACCGCAACTACGCCATCACCCACGCCGATGACGCCGCCAAACGCGCCTATGAACAGCTCTTTCATGCGACCGACCACGTGCTCGACACGCTCAAGCCCGGCCACACAGCCAGCGATGTGCACGCCATGTTTGTCGATAGCCTGACCAAGCAAGGCGCCACCCCCGGCGGCGGTCGCCTCGGCCACGGTCTGGGCATCACGCTCACGGAATGGCCCAGCTTCACGCCGCATGACCACACGGAGCTGCGCGCGGGTATGGTGCTCACGCTGGAACCGGGCGTCGAGATCGCGCCCGGCCTGTTTCAGGTGCACGAAGAAAACATCGTCCTGCGCGACACCGGCCCTGAGCTCTTGTCCTCCCGCGCGCCCGCATCCCTGCCCATTCTGAGGTAACACCCATGGAGACCGTCCCTTTCACCCTTGGCACCCCGGCGTCCGGCCGAACCACCCTAGGCCTGATTGTGCTCAAGTTTGACGAAACGCTGGAACAGGACTTCCGCCGCCTGTTCCCGTCCCGTGATCTCTCAATTTACACCAGCCGCGTGCCCTCTGACCCAGAAGTCAGCCAAGACACGCTGCTGGAAATGTCCAAAACCCTGCCAGCCAGTGCATCCCTTTTCCCACCCGCCGCAAACTTCGACGTGGTTGGTTACGGCTGTACCTCCGGCACCACCATGATCGGCGCAGACAAAGTGGCTGGTCTCGTCAAACAGGGCGTCCAAACGCCCGCAGTGACCGATCCGCTGACGGCATCCATCGCCGCCTGCCACGCGCTGGGCATCTCTCGCCTTGGCATGGTCACGCCCTATGTCGAAAGCGTCTCCTTGCCGGTGAAACAGGCCTTTGAGGCCGCAGGCATCGCCGTGCCGCATCTGGTCTCTTTTGGCGAGGCCGGGGAGGAAAATGTCGCCCGCATCGATGCCGCTTCTGTGAAAGCCGCTGCCTTGCGAGTGGGGCATCAAGACGTCGATGCCGTCTTCCTCAGCTGCACCAACCTGCAAACGCTGAATGTGATCGACAGCCTGGAGGCCGACCTCGACAAGCCGGTGTTTGGCAGCAACCTCGCGCTCGCCTGGCATATGGCCAAGTTCTCCGGTGCCAAACTGGCCCCCAACGCCCCGGGCCGTCTGCTAAAACGCTAAAAACGTCCTCTCCTTGTCGGTATCAGGCCTGCTACCGGGGCACTCCCTGCGCAGGCTGACCCCAACAACAGGGAGACTGGCCATGAAAATCGGCTTCATCGGATTGGGCAACGTCGGCGGCAAACTGTCTGGCAGCCTGCTGCGCAATGGCAAAGACCTCTATGTGCATGACCTCAACCCCGATCTGGTGGCAGAGAAAGCCGCCGCAGGGGCCAAACCCGTGGCCGGTCCCGCCGAAATGATGCGCCTCTGCGATGCGGTCATCACCTGCCTGCCGTCCCCCGCGGCCTCTGACGCGGTGATGCAAGTGATGCTGCCCGAGGTCAACGAGGGCAAAATCTGGATGGAGATGTCCACCACCGATGAGGCCGAGGCCAAACGCCTCGGCGCTCTGGTCATCGAGCGCGGCGGCGCCGCGGTGGATTGCCCGGTGTCCGGCGGTTGTCACCGCGCCGACACTGGCAACATCGCCATTTTCGCAGGCTGTGACCGCGCCACTTTTGAGCGCATCCTGCCGCTTCTGACCACCATGGGCCGCCGCATCCTGCACACCGGCCCACTTGGATCCGCTTCCGTTCTGAAGGTGGTCACCAACTACCTCGCCACCGCGCATCTGGTCGCCTCCGCCGAAGCGCTCACCACCTGCAAAGCGGCTGGCATGGATCTCAACACCGCTTATGAAGCGATCCGCATCAGCTCCGGCAATTCCTTCAGCCACGAAACTGAGAGCCAAGTCATCTTGAACGGCTCCCGTGACATATCTTTCACCATGGATCTGGTGAAAAAGGACATCGGCCTGTTCCAAGACGTCGCCGACAGGGCAGGGGTGCCGCTGGAACTCAATCCGCTGATGATCTCGATGTTTGACGACGCCATCGCCCGCTTTGGCGAACGCGAGTTGAGCCCCAACATCATCAAACGGCTGGAGGAGGCCACAGGCCTGTCTGTTCTCGCGCCCGGCTTCCCGCCGGAGATGGTCGACGATGAGCCTGAGGAACCCGGTTACGAGGTGATCCCCACAGGCCGATAACCCTCTGTTTATGTTGCCCGCTGCTCCCCGTCATGTTCTTTGAAAGGAAACGACAGCGGGACCAGATCCTATGCTCAAAGACCTGTGGCAGTTTCTCAGCAGCTTGTTTGCCCCAACTGGCGCGAGCAGGCAGGCGTCTGCGTCGGCCCAAGAGGTGCCGAAGGTCGAAATCCTAAAGCTGTGGCAAAAGAAGAACGGCGCAGGCGGCACGCTCTGGGCGGAGGTCCACAACCCAAGTGCGCAGGATTTGGTTTTTGGCGACCTGATGTTGCTCCTGATGTACACCGCGCACCCCGGTGGGGGCTTGATGCAGGGCGGGCATGCCACGATGGCGCTGACCATTTCGCTGCAGCAAAGCACCACCCTACCAATTCCGGCACATCAGACCACAACCCTGCGGCTCTACCGTCCGGGAGATGTTGTGGAAATCGCTCCGCCAAAGACACGGACCGATGCACGTCTGAACGCAGTGTTGGCGCGCGACCATCTGAGATTTCTGGCCGCCATTCAGGCCGAAGGGCATCTGCTGGGAGCCTTGACGGTTGACCCGCAGGCGACATGGCTTGAACTGCGCGTCCCCGATCGGCGCCGGCGGGATGCAAATGCCGGGCGCATGCTGCGGCATGACACCTACAAGCGGCCATTCATGCGCTAATGAGACCTGAGGGCGTCACGCAACGCCCGCAGCCTTAACCCTTGAGCGCAACAAAACGCACCTCCGCAAAACAGTCGTGATACCGACAGAATACCGACGTGATTTTGGGGCCAAAACCGAAGGGTTAATTCAGGCCTTCGGATGGGTCTTGTTATAGACTTCCATCAATCGCGCCGCATCGACTTGGGTGTAGGCCTGCGTCGTTGACAAGGACGCATGGCCCAAGAGCTCCTGAATGGCGCGTAAGTCCCCGCCAGCGCTCAACAAATGCGTAGCGAAGCTGTGCCGCATCGCGTGCGGCGTGGCGCTCGCAGGCAGGCCCAGCTGCTGCCGCGTTTGCTGCATAACCTTCTGAACTTGTCGTGGATTAAGCGCCCCGCCGCGCACCCCGCGAAACAACGGGAGATCTTCGCTAAGTGCATGAGGACAAAGGCGAATATATCGCGCCACAGCATCGCGCGCCGCGTCGATCACCGGCACCACACGCTCCTTGCCGCCTTTGCCAACAATGCGCAGCGCATTGGGCAAAGGCACATCCGCACCGGTCAGCCCCAAGGCCTCAGAAATCCGCAAGCCGCAGCCGTAAAGCATTGTAATCACGGCGATATCACGCGCGCCGACCCAATCTTCCTGTGACTGGAATTCTACCGTTTCAATCACATCTTTGGCGGCATCCTCGCTCAACGGGCGGGGCAGTTTGGCCTGAAACTTCGGCGCGCGTGTGGCCAGAACCGCCGTAGGATCACAGCCTTCCTTTTCGGCCAGCCACCGGTAAAAACTCTTTACGGACGAGAGCTTACGCGCCAGTGAGCGTGGCGCAATGCCGCCAGATCTCGCACTCGCCATCCAGCTGCGCATGTCCGGCACGCCAATCTCCATCAAAGGCGCCAGCCCCTGCGGGCCGCCCTTGTGCATGGTCATAAAGCTCAGGAACTCGATCAGATCTCGCTGATAGGCCGCAATCGTGTTGTCAGATGCGCCGTGCAACGCCACTTTATGGGCCAGAAATCGCTCTACCGCATCACTGGCCGCCCCGCTGATCATGGGCGGCTCACGCCAGCCAACGGCGCATCGCCCGTTCAAACACCCCAGCAAAAAACGCCAGTAGATCAGTGCCTTGCTGCGGTGTGAATTGATGTGGGTCTTCTGCACCCATCACCAACAAACCGGGCAAACGGCCGGTGCCAAGGTCCAACTTCAAGCAGGCCTCAGAGCGGATCCAATCGGCGTCGTCCCCATAGACCACCGAACCCCCACCCTGCACTTGGCGCAACGTCACCTGCCGCTGTGGTATATTGCGTCCACCGGTCAAATACTCTTCAACAAACCCAGGAGTCGCCGTCGACAAAACATCACCCAACCGCGCGATATTGGCGTCACCTTCGGTCTCTGCCTCGGTTTCCAGAACCAAGCGCACCGCATCGACGCGCAAAATATCGGCCACTTCACCGCCCAAATCGTGCAGGAAGCCTTCAAATTCCACCGGATCGAGCATCCGCAGAATGGCGCGATGCACCTGATTGGTACCTGCCAGATTGTCATAGGCGGCGGCAATCACGCTGCGATGGGTGTCTTCCAGCCGGTCTAGACGCGCCTCAAGCCGCTCCATGGCGATGCCGCGCAAGTCCACGATGTTGCCGCCCATGGTCTTTTCGTTGGCGGCAATCAGCGCCCGCATCAGATCCCGGTCTTCCAGAATTACATCGGGTTGCGAGATGATTTTCTCGCGCATGTCATCTTCGATTTTTGGAGTGCTGCTCATGTCGTCGCCATTTTTGGTCGTTGCGGCAACCTTATCAGAGCGTTTCAACAAATGCCGCAACTTTTTTGCGATGCAGCGCCGTGCCCGCGGGCTTATGCCGGTGGCTTCATTTGGCCTCAAATATCCCAGGGGAGGCCTGCCAACGGCAGGACGGGGGCAGCGCCCCCATCCTCACTATTTTAACCGCTCAGAGGCTTTTGGCTTTTTCGCGCAATGCAAACTTCTGAATCTTACCGGTCGAGGTTTTGGGCAACTCGCCAAACACCACTTTCTTTGGGGTCTTAAATCCTGCAAGATGTTCTCGCGCAAAGGAAATGACCTCTTTCTCCTCCGCCGTCTGCCCGTCCAGCAATTCGACAAAGGCACACGGCACCTCGCCCCATTTCTCGTCTGGCTTGGCCACAACAGCGGCCAGATTCACCGCAGGGTGATGCATCAACACGCCTTCCACTTCGACCGAACTGATGTTCTCGCCACCGGAGATGATGATGTCCTTGGCCCGGTCGGTGATTTGCACATAGCTGTCCGGATGCTGCACCGCGATATCGCCGGAGTGGAAGTAGCCGCCCTCAAAGGCCGCTTTGGTGGCTTCCGGATTCTTCAGATAGCCCTTCATAACCGCATTGCCGCGGATCATGATTTCGCCATCTGCGGCCCCGTCCATGGGGATCTGCGCCATCTGGTCGTCCATCACCGTGATGTCGTCCATAAACGGCATGGCGACGCCTTGGCGGGCTTTAATCGCCGCGCGGTCATGGCCTTCGAGGTCGTCCCAGCGGGTGTCATCCCACAGGCATTCTGTGGCTGGTCCATAAACTTCGGTCAAGCCATAGACCTGCGTGATGTGAAAGCCCATCGGCTCGATTTTGGCCAATGTGGCCGGGGCAGGGGGGGCGCCGGCGGTGAAGACTTCCACCACATGGTCGAACTCTCTGCGCTGCTCTTTCGGTGCATTGACCAGCATGTTCAACACGATAGGGGCGCCGCCAAAGTGAGTCACGCCCTCGTCTGCAATGGCATTGAAAACCGCGGGAGCGGTGATGTCGCGGCAACAGACAATGGTGCCGCCCACCATGGGCATCATCCACGTGTGGCACCAACCGTTGCAGTGAAACAGCGGCACAATCGTCAGGTAGACCGGATGCAAGGTCATACGCCAGCTCAGCACTTGACCCATGGCGTTCAGATAGGCGCCACGGTGGTGGTAGACTACGCCTTTGGGTTTGCCAGTGGTGCCGGAGGTGTAGTTGAGCGCGATGCTCTCCCACTCGTCCTGTGGCATGATCCAGTCAAACGCCGGGTCGCCTTGGGCCAACAGGTCTTCATAGGTCTGATGGCGTCCGGAGGCCGGATGACCGGCTTCCGGGGCCGCCACCTCGATCAGCGTAGGGGCGGGCGTGCTCATCGCGGCGCAGGCCGCTTCGGCAAGCTCCAGGAAGGCGCTGTCTACCAGCACCACTTTGGCTTCGCCATGTTCAAAGATGTAAGTGACCGTTGCGACATCCAGGCGGATGTTGATCGCGTTCAGCACAGCGCCGCAGGCGGGCACACCAAAATGCGCCTCACAGGCGGTTGGCGTGTTGGGCAGCAGCGCTGCAACCACATCGCCGGGTTTGACGCCCAAATCCACAAGGCCGCTGGCCAACTGGCTGCAGCGGGCGTGGTACTCCCGATAAGTGCGGCGAATCTCGCCATCGACCAAGGCCAGTCGGTCCGGGAAGATTGTGGCCGCCCGTTTCAATCCCGAGAGCGGGGACAAAGGCACATAATTTGCTGCGCATTTTTCCAAACCAGTTTCATCAGACATCCAACCCATTGGCGAACCCTCTCAAAAAATCTTGCCTGCACTCTCGTGGATGTCGTTTCAAAAGGGAAGTCGGTAATAATACGCACGCATTTGGAGCTTTCATTGAAACAATCATGCGGCTTGATTGTGTGATTTGGCGTGAAGTGTGCCACATAGTGCAAACTGGCCAGCAAGCGAAAGCTGCTTCAAATTTCATTCAGTTTGAGCCTTCTCGCAGTTGAACTAAATGCGGGACAGCCTTCTGAAATTATTTACGAATTGTAGAGGCCCGCGCCAAACAATCATGCCTGCGGGATACGCGCGTCCGACGCGACGCAGGTCTCCTGCATGACGATTTGGATGGGGCCGAATTTTCGATGGTACAAACGGTGGGAACACTTCGCGACAAGGCCCGCTTGGCTTTGGCGGCCAGACGCCGCCAATCCAATGTGCGGCCGGTAATCACAACCACGGGCTGTGGGTTTGTGGCAGGCACCCGGGTGGTCACGCCCGGCGGCTGGGCCGCTGTGGACAGTCTGCATGTCGGCGATGAGGTGCTCACATTTGATGCCGGATTTCAGCGGGTTACCGCTTTGGCGACTGACCCGATATTCAGCCATGAGCACGTGACCCCACGCCAGCTATGGCCGATCTTTGTCCCTGCCGGTGCTTTGGAAAACAGGCGGGATCTATTGGTCCAACCGGGGGAAGGGGTTCTCGTAGAAAGCCCCTCAGTGCGCGACAAATGGGGCGATCCCTACGCGGTCATCCCTGGGGCTGCCTTGGACGTTCTGGACGGGACCTACCGCGTGGAACCTGCTACACCGCTTCAGGCCGTTCTGCCGGCATTTTCTGAAGATCAGATGGTTTTTGTCAACGGCGGCGCGCTGTTGTTTTCGCAGTGCATTTGGGGCGTGCGTGCCGGTGTGCGGCCTCGTTTTGGGCGGGCGGCGAACTACAACATGGTGCCGGTGCAGACAGCCATGACCATGCTGGAAAGCGGTGCAGTTAGGAATGTGTCTGTAAAGCCGGAGATGATGCTGGCCGCAGCGTAAAGCTCGCTTAAATGATAACTCGCCGAGAAGGCAGTGCAGTCATTGAAAGGGCCTTGTCGCACGCAGGTGACTGTGTTTGGCTGCTCGATGCTAGCGGCATTGAGGGGAACCCGTGACATTTTCAGTTGAAATTCGGAATTCGGAAGTCATCCAGGAAGAAGGGCAGACCGTGCACCTGTTTCTTGGACGCGAAGAGATTGAGATGTTGATCGCATCTCTGGAGGCGATGCGAGATGACCTTCCTCGCAGCAATCCGCTCACGCTTTTTTCGAATGAGTGGGGAAATGGGGCGCTTTCTAGTGAAAAAGTTATACCGGATGCGCAGATAACCCATTGTCTTAAGATCACCAAACACGAACGCTGACCCCAAAAGAAAACGGGGGCCGAAGCCCCCGTTTTGCATTTAGGCTGCTGCCTTGGCCTTTGGACCAAAGCGGCCGTAGAAGGTCTCGCCTTTGTCCGCCATCTCGCGCAGCAGTGGCGGGCAAGAGAAGCGGTCGCCAAACTTCTCTGCCAACTGGTCACAGCGTTCCGCAGCCCAGGCGGCGCCAACGATGTCGAGCCAGCTGAATGGGCCGCCGGACCACGGCATGAAGCCCCAGCCGAGAATGGCGCCCACGTCGCCTTCACGGATGTCCTCCAGCACACCGGCTTCCAGCGCGCGCACGGCTTCCAGAACCTGCGCAAAGATCAGACGGTGCTGGACTTCGATCAGGTCTGGCTGCTCTTCCAGAAGCGGGAACTTCTCGTTGAAGCCGGTCCAGTAATCGCCGCGCTTGCCTTTTTCGTCATAGTCAAAGAAGCCAGCTTTTGCCTTGCGGCCCAAACGGCCCTCTTCGACCATCCAGAAGGTCACGTCATCCGCAACAGACGCAGGATAGGCATCACCCATCGCTTCTTTGGTGGCTTTGGCGATTTTCGCACCGAGGTCCAAAGACGTCTCGTCCACCAGCTGGATTGGACCCACAGGGAAGCCCAACAGCTGTGCTGCGTGGTCCAGAAGTGGACGGCCGACACCTTCACCTGCCATCATCACACCTTCGTTGATGTACGGGATGATACAGCGGTTGGCGTAGAAGAAACGCTCGTCGTTCACCACAATCGGCGTCTTGCGGATCTGACGCACGTAGTCGAGCGCCTTGGCCACCGCGCGATCACCGGTTTCCTGGCCTTTGATGATCTCCACCAGCGCCATTTTCTCCACTGGGGAGAAGAAGTGGATGCCGATGAATTGCTCTTTGCGTACAGAAGCTTCCGCCAAGCCGGTGATCGGCAGGGTCGAGGTGTTGGAGGCAAAGATCGCGTCCTCAGGAATGATCGCCTCAACCTTTTTGGTCATTTCGGCTTTCACGCCCACATCTTCGAACACTGCTTCGATGATCAGGTCGACGTCAGACAGGTTGTCCAGATCAGTGGTGGCGTTGATCCGGCCCAACATGGCCTCTTTCTTTTCCGCCGTGACCTTGCCGCGCTTGATGCCTTTGTCGAGATAGGTCTCAGAGTAGGCTTTGCCGCGATCGGCCGCTTCCTGCGTGGTGTCGATCAGCACAACATCCATGCCAGCCTGCGCAGAGACCAGCGCGATGCCAGCACCCATCATGCCTGCACCCAGAACGCCCACTTTCTTGACGGACTGATCCGGAACGTCTGGACGGTTAGCACCTTTTTCCAGTGCTTCTTTGTTGATGAACAGGGACTGGATCATCGCCGAAGACGATGGGTTCATAAGCACGTTCACAAACCAGCGCGCTTCGATCTTCAGCGCGGTGTCAAACGGCACCTGTGCACCTTCATAGGCCGCAGATAGAAGCGCCTTGGCCGCAGGGTACACGCCCCAAGTGTTGCCGTTCACCATGGCCGACGCACCGGCGTAGGTCATGAACCCGGCAGGATGATAAGGCTCGCCACCTGGCATCTTGTAGCCTTTGGCATCCCAAGGCTTCAGGATGTCTTTGTCGGTGGCGTTCAGCACCCATTCGGTTGCGGCGGCAACTGGATCGTCCACCACTTCATGGATGATACCCGCGGCTTTGGCTTTCTTCGGATCTACCATCTTGCCTTGCAGCAGGAACGGCGAGGCCGCCATGGCCCCCATCATGCGGATGAAGCGGGTTGTGCCGCCCATGCCCGGGAAGATGCCAACCATGATTTCCGGCAGGCCGATTTTGGCCTTTGGATTATCCGCCGCAAAGATACGGTGGGTTGCCAGAGGCAGTTCCAGACCAATGCCAAGCGCCGTGCCGGGCAGGGCGGAAGCAATCGGCTTACCGCCTTTGTTGGTCTTTGGGTCCATGCCCGCGCGTTCGATTTTACGCAGGAACTTGTGGCCCATCATAGTGAAGTCAAACAGCGCTTGCGCAGGCTCGTCACCAGCGTCTGCGCGGATGGAACCAAGCACGTTCAGGTCCATGCCACCGGCAAAGGTGTCTTTGCCGGAGGTGATCACGGCGCCTTTGATGTCGTCGTTGCCCAGCACTTCGTCAATGCAGGCTTCCAAGTCGCCAAAGGCCTCGCGGCTCAGTACGTTCATCGATTTGGACTTCACGTCCCAGGTGATGATGGCGACACCGTTGTCGCCGACTTTCATTGTGAAATCAGTCATGTCTCTTATCCTAATGTCAGCCGGTTACACGCGTTCGATGATGGTGGCCGCGCCCATGCCGGACGCGATGCAGAGGGTGGCCAGACCGGTTTCTTTGTCCTGACGCTCCAACTCGTCCAGCAAGGTGCCGATGATGATCGCGCCGGTCGCGCCTAAGGGGTGACCCATAGCGATCGAGCCGCCGTTCACGTTGACCAACGCAGGATCAACATCAAACGCCTGCTGGAAGCGCATCACAACCGAAGCAAAGGCTTCGTTGACTTCGAACAGGTCGATGTCGCTGATTGCCATACCCGCGTCTTTCAGGATTTTCTGGGTGGCAGGCACTGGACCGGTCAGCATGATGGTTGGGTCCAGACCAATTTTGCAGGTCTGTTTGATCACCGCCCGTGGCTTGATGCCGTATTTCTCACCAAACTCTTTGTTGCCGATCAGCACACCGGCGGAGCCGTCCACGATACCGGAGGAGTTACCGGCGTGGTGGATGTGGTTGATCTTCTCAAGATGCGGGTACTTCATGATCGCAAGCTTATCAAAGCCCGGCATCACTTCGCCTTGTTCCTTGAACGCAGGCTTCAGGCCGCCGAGGGACTGCATGTCAGTACCCGGACGCATGTATTCGTCTTTGTCCAGAATGGTCAGCCCGTTGATGTCTTTCACAGCCACGATGGACTTGTCGAATCGGCCTTCGTCCCATGCCTGCGCGGCGCGGCGCTGAGATTCCACCGCCAGTTCATCTGCTTGATCACGGGTGAAACCATATTCGGTTGCGATGATGTCGGCAGAAATGCCTTGTGGGACGAAATACATGTCCATGGCCACAGACGGGTCCACCGCGATGGCTGCACCATCAGAGCCCATCGGCACGCGGCCCATCATTTCGACACCACCGGCGATATACGCTTCGCCTGCGCCGCCTTTGACCTGGTTGGCCGCGAGGTTTACGGCTTCCATGCCAGAGGCGCAGAAGCGGTTGATCGACAGACCCGGGATGATTTCATCCAGGTCAGACGCCAATACGGCGGTACGGGCAAGGCAGCCGCCTTGCTCTTTCACTTGAGTCACATTGCCCCAGATCACGTCTTCAACGGCGTGGCCTTCCAGGCCGTTGCGCTCTTTCAGGCTGTTCAGAACAGTTTTGGACAGGGCAACAGAGGTCACCTCGTGCAGGCTGCCATCTTTGCGGCCTTTGCCACGCGGCGTGCGCACGGCGTCATAGATATAGGCTTCGGTCATTGTGGTCTCCTATTATCAGGCGAGATCAGGCGCGGTCCGCAGGGGAACCGGGCATCAGGTCGTAGGGGTGTTTCCACCCCGGTGTGTCGGAAATATTGGTCAGCCAGCGGTCAATGTTGGACCACTCGGCACGGTCAAAGCCAAAGGGCTCTGGGTAGTAGAGGTAAGAACAGCAGGTCAGGTCGGCGTTGGTCAGGCCGTCGCCCACAATCCAATCAAGCCCCTCAAGGTGTTTGTTCAGAATGTCATAAGCGCCTTTAAGGCGCCCTTGATTGAAGGCAATCACTTCTTTGGGCTGTTTGTCTTCTGGCATGAAGTTGATCAAGAAGCGGGTCATGCCTGCAAACGAGCTGAGCTTGTGGTTGTCCCAGAACTGCCAACGCAGGATTTCGCGGCGTTCGTCGTTGTCACGGCCAGAAAATTTACCGGTTTTCTCGGAAATGTAGTCCTGAATGACCGAAGACTGTGTCAGGCTAAAATCACCATCCACAAGCACCGGGGCTTCGCCCATTTCGTTGA
This sequence comes from Shimia sp. MIT1388, assembly GCF_047124445.1. Taxonomy (GTDB): domain Bacteria; phylum Pseudomonadota; class Alphaproteobacteria; order Rhodobacterales; family Rhodobacteraceae; genus Shimia. The sequence goes on from NZ_CP138921.1 coordinate 4,265,820, forward strand.
CGTTCTGGCGGTACTCGTCGGAGCGGGTTTCGCCGGCAAAGAAATCCACTTTCACCGGCTCCCACGCGAGACCGGAAAGTTCCAATGCCAAAGCAGCCTTGTAAGAATGGCCACTTTCCCCAAAACAGTAGAGTTTGATTGTCATGCCGTCCTCCTCTTGGCAAATGTCTGCGCGGGTTAAGTCACCGTTTGCGGTCATCCAAAGTCGCGTTGAACTGGCGCAAGCGATGCGCCAGTTGGTCCTCGTCTGTCACAGCGTCGAAGTTCTCGAACAGAAACGACAGTGCCTCACCTTCGTCTAGACCTGCCTCCGTCGCAAAACTTCTGAGCTTGCGATACCCATCCTCTGTCATGGCAACAGGGAAACGGCGGGTCAGTCGAAAACGTTTGGGCATCTGTCCTCCGTTATGACGCCGAAAAATGAGGGGAGGGCAGGGAGATCCCCGCCCAACCGGATCAGAACTGGTCTGCGGCCAGCGCCATCACGGTGTCGCCACCGGACTGGATACGTGCCAGGTGCATGCCGGTCGCTGGCAGACGGCGCGCCATGTAGTAGCGGCCGGTGGTCAACTTGGTCTCGTAGAAGTCTTTGTCCTCGGCACCGGATGCCAGCGCTGCGTTGGCAGCTTTGGCCATCTGCGCCCACATCAGGCCGAGGCAGACGTGGCCGAAGAGGTGCATAAAGTCGTTGGAGCCGGACAGCGCATCGTTCGGGTTCTTCATGCCAGCCTGCATGAAATACATGCCTGCAGCTTGAAGATCCTTGGAAGCTTGCTTGAGCGGGCCAACAAAGTCTTTCAGCGCTTCGTCTTCGCCGTTTTCCTTGCAGAAAGTTTTCACCAGTTCAAAGAACGCCATGACGTGCTTGCCGCCATCTGCCGCCAGTTTCCGACCCACAAGGTCCAGCGCCTGAACACCGTTGGCGCCTTCGTAGATCATCGCGATACGCGCATCGCGAGTGAACTGGCTCATGCCGTGCTCTTCGATGTAACCGTGGCCGCCGTAAACCTGCTGGGCTTTGACGGTCATGTCGTAGCCTTCATCGGTCAAGAAGCCCTTGATGACCGGGGTCAGCAGGGAGACCAGACCGTCGGCGTCTTTGTCGCCTTTACGGTGGGATTCATCCAGCATCTTGGCGCCCCACAGAATGAACGCGCGGCCCGCTTCGGTGAAGGATTTCTGATCCATCAGGGAGCGACGGATATCCGGGTGCACGATCAGTGGATCGGCTGGGCCATCAGGATTTTCAACGCCGGTGACGGCACGGCCTTGCAGGCGGTCTTTGGCGTATTCAACGGCGTTCTGATAGGCAACTTCCGCTGCAGACAGACCCTGCATGCCAACACCCAGACGGGCTTCGTTCATCATGGTGAACATGGCGCGCATGCCTTTGTTCAGATCGCCCAGCAGGTACCCTTCGGCTTCATCGTAATTCAACACACAGGTCGAGTTGCCGTGGATGCCCATCTTTTTCTCGATGTTGCCCACGGAGACGCCGTTGCGCGCGCCGATGGTGCCTTCGTCGTCGACGATGAACTTTGGCACGATGAAGAGAGACACGCCTTTGATGCCTTCCGGGCCACCCGGCACTTTGGCCAGTACGAGATGCACAATGTTGTCGGCCATGTCATGGTCACCAGCAGAAATAAAGATCTTCTGGCCGGAGATTTTGTAGGTGCCGTTGTCCTGAGGCTCTGCCTTTGTGCGCATCAAGCCCAGATCGGTGCCGCAGTGTGGCTCGGTCAGGTTCATGGTGCCGGTCCACTCACAGGAGACCATTTTGGGCAGCCATTTGTTTTTCTGCTCATCTGTGCCATGCGCGAGAATTGCCGCCGCCGCGCCGTGGGTTAGGCCCTGGTACATGGTGAAGGCCTGGTTGGAGGAAGAGAACATCTCGCCCACCGCGGTGCCCAGCACCTGTGGCATGTTCTGGCCACCGTATTCTTCCGGCATGTCCAGTCCGGGCCATCCGCCTTCTTTCACCTGCTCAAACGCTGCTTTGAAACCGGTAGGTGTGTAAACGACGCCGTTCTCCAAGCGACAGCCTTCGTGGTCGCCTACAACGTTCAGCGGCGCCAGAACCTCGCTGGTCAGCTTGCCGGCTTCCTCCAGCACGGCGTTGGTGAAATCGGCGTCCAGCTCGTCATAGCCGGGAATGTCAGAGGTGGAGATGTTCAGCACATCATGCAGCACAAACTGCAGGTCTTTTACAGGCGCGGTGTAGGTCGGCATAAGGGGTTCCCTTTTGGATGATCCGAGACGGAATTTGGCTGTCGCCGCTTATTGCGCGGCGTCTTTCTGGTTTGCGAGGTCGGCGAGGAATTGTTCGCCCCATTTGAGCTGTTCGCGCAGATCGTCGATCGCTTCGTTCAACTCGTCGCGTTGCTCTTCCATGTCCTTGAGGCGGTGTTGCGCCACCTCATAGGTGCGTTGCAGCTGGGTCGCTTGCTGGTCGCCCATGTCGTAGAGGTCGAGCAGCTGACGGATTTCCTCGAGAGAAAAGCCAAAGCGTTTGCCACGCAGGATCAGTTTGAGACGGGCGCGGTCACGTTTGGTGAACAAACGCTTCTGGCCCTCGCGAATGGGGAACAAAAGTTCCTTGGACTCGTAAAAACGCAGGGTGCGAGGGGTGACGTCATAGGCATCACACATCTCACGAATGGTCATCGTTTCTTCGCTCATCATTGCGTCCTTTCTTGTCGGAAGGTGGGTACAAAATGGGCTTCGGGAACTGGGTTACTATACAGCTTGACGTTAACGTAAGTAAGACGTCACGTCACATTTTGAAGTGACGTAGGATCAATTTTTTCTACTTAGGCGGACTCTTGCGCACCACCCGCCGCGCTGCGGTCGCAAAACAAAAGGCGCCTCACAGGGCGCCTTTACGGGTTTGAAATTGCTTGAGAGCTCAGTTTGCTTTGGTCAAGAAGCCAGCGGTTTCATCCCGCAGTTCTTTGAGTTCGCGCATTGCTTCGTCCAATTGCTGGCGCTGTTCTTCCAGCTCCGCCATCTGACGATCTGCCATTTCCACAAAGGCCTGCATTTGCGCCGAGGTTCCGTCGTTTTCGTAGATCAACAGCCATTGGCGGATGTCTTCAAGCTTAATACCAAAGCGTCGCCCGCGCATGATCAGGGTCATCCGTGCGATCTCGCGTGGGCCAAAAAAACGACTGCGCCCTTCACGCTCCGGCTGCAAAAGCTCGATATACTCATAGTAACGCAACGTCCTTGGTGTGACGTCGAATCGTGCGCACATTTCCTTAAAAGACAGGCGAGTATCAGACATTTGCGGGGCCTCCTTAGCCGCGAAACTTAGTTTGCATCTGCAGCAAGAGCAACCGCCCCCTTGAAGCTAGCGACAAATGGCGCTCATAAATGGGCCACTACAATCGGAGGGCGGGCATGGAACCGGACAAGGCAAAAATGGCGGAGCATTTCATAAATGCGATTCCCCATTGCAAGGCGCTGAACATGCGACTGACCGACATCGGAGCTGGCAAAGCCGAGATGGAATTGCCCTACGACAGCAAGATTGTGGGCGACCCGGAAACCGGTGTTTTGCATGGCGGCGCTGTGTCTGCCTTGATGGATACCTGTTGCGGCGCGGCGGCAATGTGCCATCCGTCTTCTCCCTCTGGCACAGCGACCATTGATCTGCGGATCGACTATATGCGCGCAGCAACGCCGGGCCAAAATGTGCGGACCAAAGCGGAGTGCTACCACATCACACGCTCTGTCGCCTTTGTGCGGGCGACGGCCTTTGATGATGACGACAGCCGCCCCGTGGCCACGGCCACCGGCGCCTTTACTGTGCAGAGGAAGTAACCATGCCGCGTCCCCGTCCAGAACCTGTTCAGGTTGTTAAGCAGCGCCGCGACGCTGCGCTTTCTGCGCTTGTGCATGGCGTGCCCTATATCAATTTCCTCGGCATCGAGTTTGAACGCCGCGGCGATGAGCTCACCGCGATTTTGCCATTTGATGACAAGCTGATTGGCAACCCGCTATTGCCCGCCATTCACGGTGGTGTGACGGCGGGCTTTCTCGAGACCACAGCTGTCATTGGCCTGGCGTGGTCCGGGCTTTGGGATGACATCGAAAGTGGTCAGATTTCCATGGAAAGCCTGACCGAAGGCCATCTGCCACGATTGCCCAAAACCATTGACTTTACCGTTGACTACCTGCGTTCCGGCTTACCACGTGACGCCTATGCACGGGCGCGTGTGAACCGTTCCGGTCGCAGGTATGCCTCAGTGCACGTTGAAGCGTGGCAGGATCAGCGCGACGTGTTGTTTGCGCAAGCCACTGGCCATTTTCTGATGCCGTCCAAGGATGACTAATGCGCCGCAAGCTGGCGGAGTCGGCGACATCACCCATCGGCGCATTCTGCACACCGCGCTGCCTATCGTTTTGTCCAACGCTACCGTACCGATCCTTGGCGCGGTAGATACAGGCGTTGTCGGGCAGATGGGGGAGGCCGCGCCCATTGGCGCCGTCGGCATCGGCGCGGTAATACTCGCGGGCCTCTACTGGATTTTTGGTTTCTTGCGGATGGGCACCACGGGCCTTACCGCGCGCGCCAAAGGGGAGGGGCGTAACGGCGAGGTGGCTGCGATGCTGACCCGAGCCGTGCTGATCGGCGTGGCGGCAGGGCTGTTGTTGATCCTTGGCCAGGTGTGGTTTTTCCGTGCCGCGTTTTGGCTGTCACCGGCGTCCCTCGAGGTGGAAACGCTTGCGCGCCAATATCTGCAAATCCGCATCTGGTCCGCGCCTGCGGCCATTGCAATTTACGGCCTGACCGGTTGGCTGATCGCGCAAGAGCGCACCAAGGCGGTGTTGGTCATTCAGCTTTGGATGAACGGTGTCAACATTCTGCTCGACCTGTGGTTTGTGCTGGGGCTGGGTTGGGGCGTGGAAGGCGTGGCCATTGCCACGGTCTTTGCTGAGGTCACAGGCTGCATCTTGGCGGTGTGGTTGTGTCGAGATGTCTTTCAAAAACCCGCGTGGAAAGAGAAAATGCGTGTGTTGGATCCGGCAGCTTTACGCGAAATGGCGGCCGTGAATGGCGACATCCTTTTGCGCTCTTTGATGTTGCAGGCGATCTTTATGTCGTTCCTCTTCCTTGGCGCTGACTTTGGGGATGACACCTTGGCGGCCAATCAAGTGCTGCTTCAGTTCTTGTATATCACGGCCTATGCGCTGGACGGCTTTGCTTTTGCGGTGGAGACCCTTGCGGGACAGGCGTTTGGGGGCAAGGATCGTGCCGGTCTCCGTCGCGCAACTTATATGGCGTCAGTCTGGGCTGTTGTGGGGGCTGTTCTCATTGCAGCGGTCTATTGGATCGCTGGAGGTTGGATTGTGGACCTCATGACAACGTCTGAACCCTTGCGGGAGCTGGCGCGGGTGTATTTGCCCTGGGTGGTGCTTTCGCCACTGCTGGGCGTGGCGCCCTTTATGTTGGATGGCGTTTTCATTGGCGCCACGCAAACCAAAGACATGCGCAACATGATGCTGCTCTCGACGGTAATCTATTTCGCGGCGTTGGCGCTTTTGGTGCCGGTTTGGGGCAATCACGGGCTCTGGTTGGCCTTGATGGTCAGCTTTGTGGCGCGGGGGGCAACCTTGGCCATGCGCTATCCAGCCTTGGAGGCGCGCGCGGCGAGGTGACACCTTAAACCACTGAGACACCATTGGGATTTTGCAAGGCGGCATGGTTTCATGTCGCCTTTTTGCGTGACCGCAGGGCAGGGCGCGCGAAATTTTCTTGATCCAGCTTCCGACTCGGTCTAGTTATTGAACAACTGTTCAAATAATCGGAGGGGGTGCCCCATGTTCATGCACACGATGAATTTTGATCTGGGCGAAGACGTCAACGCTCTGCGCGAGATGGTGCATCGCTTTGCGCAAGAGCGCATCAAGCCGATGGCTGCGGACATCGATCTGAAGAACGAATTTCCCAACGAACTCTGGAAAGAGTTCGGTGAGTTGGGTCTCTTGGGCGTGACCGTGCCCGAAGAGTTCGGCGGCGCAGGGATGTCCTATCTGGCGCATGTGATTGCGGTGGAAGAGATCGCCCGCGCGTCGGCTTCTGTGTCGCTGTCTTACGGGGCGCACTCCAACCTCTGCGTGAACCAGATCAAACTCAACGGCAATGACGAGCAGAAAGCAAAATACCTGCCGCGCCTGATTTCCGGCGAGCATGTTGGTGCGCTTGCAATGTCTGAACCTTCTGCGGGTTCTGACGTGGTGTCGATGAAGCTGCGCGCGGAAAAGCGCAACGACCGCTTTGTGCTGAATGGCAACAAATACTGGATCACCAACGGCCCGGATGCAGATACGCTGGTTGTGTATGCCAAAACTGATCCAGACGCGGGTCCACGCGGCATCACCGCCTTCCTGATCGAAAAGGAGATGAAGGGGTTCTCCACGTCTCCACATTTCGACAAGCTGGGAATGCGGGGCTCCAACACGGCTGAGCTGATCTTCGAAGATGTTGAAGTTCCGTTTGAGAACATTCTCGGTGAAGAAGGAAAAGGCGTCGCGGTTCTCATGTCCGGTTTGGACTACGAACGCGTGGTTCTGGCAGGCATCGGCACCGGCATCATTGCAGCATGCTTGGACGAAATCATGCCCTACATGGTGGAGCGCAAACAGTTTGGTCAATCCATCGGCAACTTCCAACTGATGCAGGGCAAAATCGCCGACATGTATACCGCAATGAACTCCGCGCGCGCCTATGTCTACGAATGTGCCAAAGCCTGCGATGAGGGCCGGATCACACGTCAGGATGCCGCCGCCTGCTGTCTCTATGCGTCTGAAGTGGCCATGACCCAAGCGCACCAAGCAGTGCAGGCCATGGGTGGCGCAGGCTACCTGTCCGATAACCCTGTGGGCCGGATCTTCCGCGATGCCAAGCTGATGGAAATCGGCGCGGGCACCAGCGAGATCCGCCGCATGTTGATTGGCCGCGAGCTGATGGCCGCGCAGGCGTAAGGGCTTTGAAACGCCAATTTACCTTGTGGGGTTAGGCGGGAACACACTTCTCGCTTACCCTCAAGGCACATCAGCGTTTTTGAAAGGCATCTAACCATGTGGAAGATTTTGGCATTTATGGCAGGCGTGGCCACTGGCAGTGTGGCGTTGGCAGAGGGTGGGCCCGGTTTCTCGCCTGCCGCGACCGAGGCCTGTCTGGCGGCGATGACGGACAGTCAGAACCCAACCACATGTATCGGCAGTTCCGCCAATCACTGCATGGAGACCACCGAGGGTGGCTGGTCCACCTACGGCATGAGCGAATGCCTTGATCAGGAGCGGCACTATTGGGACCAACGTCTCAATGCCGCTTACAAGACTGTCCGCGCGACGCGCAAAGCCACAGACAAAGAAATGGCGGATCTAGGCTCGGCGGCGCCGTCTCAAGGGGATGCCCTCAAGAACATGCAACGCGCCTGGATCGTCTATCGCGACGCCACCTGTGACTACGAACGCTCGCTTTGGGGCGGCGGCACGGGCGGTGGCCCGGCGACGGTGAGTTGCCTGATGTATATGACCGCCGAACAGGCGCTCTATCTGGAAGCGGATGGGCTGGTGGAGTGAGATCACACACCACGTCTGTCACAAGAATGGGATACGACAATGAGTAAGTTGCAATCCAAAGTGATCACCTCATCGGAGGATTTCGCCGCCAATCGTGCGGCGCATCTTCAGATGATTGACGATGTGCGTCAGGTGGCGGAAGCGGCTCGGTTGGGCGGTGGCGAGAAGTCCCGCGCGCGTCATGAAAGCCGCGGCAAAATGCTGCCCCGCCGGCGTGTGGCAGGTTTGCTTGACCCGGGTTCTCCGTTTCTGGAAGTTGGCGCCACAGCGGCCCATGCCATGTATGACGGCGCCGCGCCTTGTGCCGGTGTCGTGGCCGGGATTGGTCGCGTGCACGGCCAAGAGGTCATGGTGGTCTGCAACGACGCCACCGTGAAGGGCGGCACCTACTATCCTATGACCGTGAAAAAGCACTTGCGCGCGCAAGAGATTGCCGAGCAGAACAACCTGCCGTGCGTGTATCTGGTGGACAGCGGCGGCGCCAACCTGCCGCAGCAGGACGAGGTTTTCCCTGACCGCGACCACTTCGGTCGTATCTTCTTCAACCAGGCGAACATGTCCGCCAAAGGCATCCCGCAGGTCGCGGTTGTGATGGGCTCCTGTACTGCTGGCGGCGCCTATGTGCCTGCCATGTCCGATGTGACTATTATTGTGAAAGAGCAGGGCACCATTTTCCTCGCAGGCCCGCCGCTAGTGAAAGCGGCGACTGGTGAAGTTGTGAGTGCAGAGGACCTTGGCGGCGGCGATGTGCACACCCGTTTGTCCGGCGTGGCCGACTACCTGGCCGACGACGATGCCCATGCATTGGCCCTGGCTCGGGATGCGCTCAAGCACCTCAACCGCACCAAGCCACAAACCGTGGATTGGCAAACGCCGGAAGACCCCGCCTACGACCCTGAAGAAATTCTCGGTGTGGTGCCCGGTGGGCTGCGCACCCCGTATGACATCCGCGAGGTCATTGCCCGCGTGGTCGATGGCTCCCGCTTTGATGAATTTAAAAAGCGCTTTGGCGAGACCTTGGTGTGTGGCTTTGCCCACGTGAAAGGCTGCCCCGTCGGCATTATCGCCAACAACGGCGTGCTCTATTCTGAAAGTGCCGCCAAGGGGGCGCATTTTGTAGAGCTCTGCTCGCAACGCGGCATTCCTCTGGTTTTCTTGCAAAACATCACCGGCTTTATGGTTGGTAAGAAATATGAGGCCGAAGGCATTGCCCGACATGGCGCCAAAATGGTGACAGCCGTGGCCACCACCAAAGTGCCCAAAATCACCATGCTGGTTGGTGGCTCTTTTGGGGCTGGCAACTACGGCATGGCCGGTCGAGCCTATAGCCCACGTTTCTTGTGGAGCTGGCCCAATAGCCGCATCTCCGTGATGGGCGGCGAACAGGCGGCGGGTGTTCTCGCAACGGTCAAACGCGACGCCATTGAGCGGCAGGGAGGCGAATGGTCGGCCGAGGAAGAAGCCGCATTCAAACAGCCCACGCTCGATATGTTTGAGGAACAAAGCCACCCGCTATATGCCTCTGCTCGCCTTTGGGACGACGGCATTGTCGACCCACGCAAAACCCGCGACGTGCTGCATCTGAGTCTCACGGCTTCTCTGAACGCACCAATCGAGGAGACCAAGTTCGGCGTGTTCCGGATGTAATCTTCTCTTGGCCCAAAATATCCCCGGGGGTCCGGGGGCAGGCTGCCCCCGGTCCGACGTCTCAACACAAAGGACCGCCCGATGTTTGAAAAAATCCTGATTGCCAACCGTGGCGAGATTGCCTGCCGCGTGATGGAAACCGCTCGCTCGATGGGCGTGAAAACCGTTGCCGTGTATTCCGATGCGGACGCGACCGCGAAACACGTCGCGCTGGCAGATCAAGCCGTGCACATTGGTGGCGCGGCGCCAGCCGACAGCTATCTCAAAGGTGACGTGATTATCCAGGCCGCTCTGGACACCGGGGCGCAAGGCATTCACCCCGGCTACGGCTTTTTGTCGGAAAACCCGGAGTTTGTGGAAGCTGTCGAGGCGGCTGGCCTGACCTTCATCGGCCCCTCCGCCAAGGCCATTCGCGCCATGGGCCTCAAAGACGCCGCCAAGGCGTTGATGGAAGAGGCCAATGTGCCGGTTGTGCCGGGTTATCACGGCGACAATCAAGACGGCGCGTTTTTGGCCGAACAGGCCGAGGTCATCGGTTATCCGGTGCTGATCAAAGCCGTCGCAGGCGGTGGTGGCAAAGGCATGCGCCTTGTTGAGAAAGCCGCCGACTTCGCCGACGCGCTGGCCTCAGCTCAAGGCGAGGCCACCACGGCTTTCGGCAACCCGGACGTCCTGATCGAAAAATACGTCACCAGCCCACGCCACATCGAAGTGCAGGTCTTTGGTGACGGTGAAAAGGCCGTGCATCTGTTTGAGCGGGACTGTTCTCTGCAACGCCGCCACCAAAAGGTCATCGAAGAAGCCCCTGCGCCCGGCATGACAGAAGAGATGCGCGCTGCGATGGGCGATGCTGCTGTGCGTGCGGCTGAGGCGATCAACTACAAAGGTGCAGGCACCATCGAGTTTATCGTGGATGGGTCTGATGGCCTGCGTCCCGATGGGTTCTGGTTCATGGAGATGAACACCCGTTTGCAGGTGGAGCACCCGGTCACTGAGGCGATCACCGGCGTCGACCTAGTTGAATGGCAGTTGCGTGTTGCCTCCGGTGAGCCCTTACCCAAACAGCAAGATGAGCTGACCATCACCGGTCATTCCTTTGAGGCGCGTATCTACGCAGAAGATGTGCCCAAAGGCTTCCTGCCCGCCACCGGCACGCTCTCGCATCTGGCGTTCCCAGCTGAAGCACGCATCGACAGCGGCGTGCGGGCAGGGGACACCATCAGCCCGTGGTATGACCCAATGATTGCCAAGCTGGTTGTGCATGGCTCAACGCGCGAGATTGCCCTCAAGCAGTTGGAGCGCGCCCTGCGCTGGACGGATGTGGGCGGCACTGTGACCAACGTAAGCTTCCTGGCCTTGCTGGCGGCGCAACCCAATTTTGTGGCGGGGGATGTCGATACCGGCCTGATCGAGCGCCACATCGATGCGCTCGCGGTTCAGCCGTCAGCCTGTACCAAGGCGCGCTCGGTGGCGGCGCTGACAGCGTTGAGATTGCGGCCTCTGGATGGATCCGCGCCGGCCGAAACGCTGGCTCTGTGGTCTCCGCTCACACACAGCGTGTCCCTGATCCACAATGAAGAGCGTATCGACGTAGATGTGCGTGTGAATGACACCGGCAACTACAACGTTCAAGTTGGTGAAGCAGAACACACCGTCACATACAAAGGTGGCAGCTGGTGGGTCGACACCACCAAAGTGCCCGCGCGCACTGCGCGAAATGGCGATGAGCTGACCGTGTTCTGGGGCAACGGCTATCGCTTCACTGTCGTGGACCCGCTGGATCGCGAAGATGAAGGCGGGGCAGGGGGCAACGTGATTGCCGCACCGATGCCAGGCCTCGTGAAAGCGATTTTTACTGAAGCCGGTCAAGAGGTGAGCGAAGGCGACCGCCTGGCCATTCTCGAAGCCATGAAAATGGAGCACTCCCTGCTCGCACCGCGCAATGGTGTGGTGGCGGATGTTTTGGCCTCCGAGGGTGCGCAGGTAGAAGATGGCACCGCTCTGATCTTGCTGGAAGAAGACGAGGCATGAGCGCGGTTCTACATTCCATCGCAGGCAGTCGCTCGTTTCGGGTGAACTGGCTGCTGCACGAGTTGGGCGAAGCGGTTGAAATCGTGCCGTACCAGATCATGGACGGGTCACTGCAGCAGCCCGCATTTAAAGCTATGTCGCCAGCCCGGCGCGTGCCGGCGTTGGAGATCGACGGACGGGTGCTCTATGAAAGCGGTGCGATTGTGCAGTACCTTTGCGAAACCCGTGAGGGGCATGGTTTAATGCCAGAGGTTGGCAGCGAGGAGCGGGCTGACTGGCTGCAATGGTTGCACTACGCAGAGACCATCGCGGCGGGCATTCAGAACCTTAACATGCAGCATCTCTTCCTGCCCAAAGACTGGATGAAGTCTCCCACCGTGATGGGGATTGAGACCAAACGTCTGGCGATTGCTTTGAAAGCTGTTGAGGGCGCGCTGGGTGATGGACGGGAGTTTCTTCTGGCGAGCGGGTTTTCTGCCGCGGATGTGATGATGGGTTTCACTCTGGAAAGCGCCAGCCGCTATGTGCGGTTTGACGGCTATCCTTTGACCACCGCCTATCTGCGCCGGATTGACGCGCGTCCCGCTTATCAGACGGCGCAGGCGGCTGAGGGGGAACAGCAGTTTTATACTCAAGATTTCTATGACTTGCCGGAGCAGGGGGCGTAACCATGTCCAATACCATTGAAATTTTCGAGATGGGCCCGCGGGATGGCCTGCAAAACGAAAAACGCCAAATCCCGACCGCTGAGAAAATTGCACTGGTGGATTGCCTGTCGAAGGCGGGGTTCAGGCGTATCGAGGTGGCCAGCTTTGTCAGCCCCAAATGGGTGCCGCAAATGGCGGACTCGGCGGATGTCCTTGCAGGGATCACCCGTGCGGAAGGCGTCAGTTATGCAGCCCTCACGCCAAACATGCGCGGTTTTGACGGTGCAGTTGCGGCCAGAGCCGATGAGATTGCGATCTTTGGCTCTGCCTCCGAAGGCTTTTCGAAAGCCAATATCAACGCCACCATAGCAGAGAGTCTGGACCGTTTTGCGCCAGTGGTGGCGGCGGCCAAAGACATTGGCCTGCCGGTGCGCGGCTATGTGAGCTGCGTCACTGATTGCCCGTATGATGGCGCTACACCACCAGAGAAGGTCTCGGAGGTCGCGAAACACTTGCTTGACGCAGGCTGTTATGAGATCAGCCTAGGGGACACCATTGGGCAAGGTACACCGGAGAGCATCTCTGCGATGTTGCAAGCTGTTTTGGAGGTGGTACCTGCGGACAAGCTGGCTGGGCATTATCACGACACAGCGGGGCGCGCCTTGGCGAACATCGAGGCGTCTCTGGATCTTGGCGTGCGGGTGTTTGACGCCGCCGTAGGCGGCCTTGGCGGTTGCCCTTATGCGCCGGGGGCAAAAGGCAACGTAGCCACGGAAGCCGTGGATGCCCGTCTCAAGGCGCTGGGCTATGAGACCGGGCTTGATACAGCCGTTCTGACGCAAGCTGCAGAGATGGCGCGGGCCATGCGCGCTCACTAATGGCGGTTCTGGTGTGTCTGTCAGGGCTTCCCGGTGTTGGCAAAAGCACCATTGCCAGGGCGCTGGCGGAACAAACCGGTGCCTTGCACTTGCGCCTGGACGAGATGGAGGTCGCCATGCGGCAGTCTCACATGAAATGTGATGATCTCGCGGATGGCGGCTATGCCGCCGCACAGGCGGTGACGCGGTCCGCATTGGCGCAAGGGTTTGATGTCATCGCCGATTGTGTCAATCCCATTCAATTGACGCGCTTCGCCTGGCAGCAAGCCTCGCAAGGCCATCCCCACATCGACGTCATGCTGAGCTGCAGTGACGTGGCGTTGCACCGTCATCGCATAGAAAACCGCGAAAATGACATAGACGGACATTGTTTGCCCACATGGCAGGCGGTTCAAGCCCGAAGGTTTGATCCTTTTCCTCAAGCGGACATAGAACTGGACACAAGCCAACTGACGGTCGCGGAAGCTGTGCAACGCCTGCGCGCGGCGACGTCGGCGGCAAACAAGGAGATAAGCCATGTTTGAAACCCTCGTTATCACCACCGATGAACGCGGCGTTGCCACGCTCACTCTGAACCGTCCGGAAAAGCACAACGCGATGTCCGGTACCATGATCGTGGAGCTAAAACAGGCCGCAGAGGCGCTGGGCGCCGATGACGCTGTGCGCGTTGTTGTGTTGACCGGCGCCGGCAAAAGTTTCTGCGCGGGCGGCGATCTTGGCTGGATGCAGGCGCAAATGGCGGCTGATCCGGACACGCGCTTTGTGGAGGCGCGCAAGCTGGCCGAGGCACTCCAGGCGCTCAATACCCTGCCCAAACCGCTCATCGGTCGCTTGCAGGGCAATGCCTTTGGCGGCGGCGTTGGCATGGCCAGCGTGTGCGATGTGGCCATTGGGGTGGACAGTCTGACCATGGGGTTGACCGAAACCAAGCTGGGTTTGATCCCGGCCACCATCGGCCCGTACGTTCTGTCACGCATGGGCGAGGCCATGGCGCGACGGGTCTTTATGTCCGCCCGCCTGTTCAAGGCGCCGGAAGCGGTCACCTTGGGGCTCTTGGCGAAAGCAGTGCCCGCAGAGGAGTTGGACGCTGCGGTGGAAGCGGAAGTCACGCCCTATTTGGCCTGCGCGCCACAGGCCGTGGCCCGTGCCAAGGCATTAGCCCGGACACTGGGGCCAAGGATTGATGACGATGTGATCGACCACACCATTGGCGAGCTAGTTGCCTGTTGGGAAGGGCAAGAGGCCAAAGACGGCATCGGCGCCTTCTTTGCCAAGCAAAAGCCATCTTGGGCGTCCTGACCTGGATGCAGGCCCTGTGAAGGCGTGTTTGCGCCTTCGCAGCATTAACCTCTAAATAACCGATAGATCACGATTTTTGCGATTGGCAGCTGTTGCCAGGCCATTTGTCGTGCGCAGGCCTGTTCCCTAGTGATTTTCTAGGATTTTGAGGAGGAGCGGAATCAAAGGGTCAATTTGTCCTGTTTCAAGTGGTGGGCGGGAAAAAATGACACCGGCTTAATGCCGCACGTAGTTGTGAAAACAGTTTAAGTTGCTGAATTTAAGTCGGAAACACCAATGTCACGTCTTGCTCAAAACTTGCGCTAAATGTTGACCCCGCCATAGGGCAGGGGTAAACCCCGCAAGGAGTCTATACAGCCATCTGACTGCACCGTGCTGGCGTGCATGAAAGGAGCTACCCTTGGAAGAGATGCTTCGGGAATATTTTCCCATCCTCATCTTCGCTGCCGTTGCCATCGGTCTCGGTCTTGTTTTCATCCTCGCAGCCGTTGTCTTGGCCGTACGCAAGCCAGATCCTGAAAAGGTCTCCGCGTATGAATGTGGTTTCAACGCCTTTGATGACGCGCGTATGAAATTTGACGTTCGGTTCTACCTCGTGTCGATCCTTTTCATCATTTTCGATCTGGAAATTGCCTTCCTGTTCCCATGGGCCGTTGCCTTCAAGGACGTTTCGATGGTCGGTTTCTGGTCCATGATGGTGTTCCTCGCCGTACTTACCATTGGCTTTGCCTATGAATGGAAGAAGGGAGCTCTGGAATGGGAGTGATGACGGGCGCAAACACCGCCGGTGTGGACAAAGAAGTTGTCACCCAGGCGTTGAATTCCGAGCTGCAGGACAAAGGCTTCCTGCTGACCAATGCTGAAGACCTGATCAATTGGGGCCGCACCGGCTCTTTGCACTGGATGACCTTTGGTCTGGCCTGCTGTGCGGTTGAGATGATGCACACCTCCATGCCGCGCTACGACGCTGAGCGGTTTGGCATTGCCCCACGCGCCTCCCCACGTCAGTCCGATGTGATGATTGTGGCTGGCACGCTGACTAACAAGATGGCACCGGCGCTGCGCAAGGTCTATGACCAGATGCCAGAGCCGCGCTATGTGATCTCCATGGGCTCCTGCGCCAATGGCGGCGGCTACTACCACTACAGCTATTCGGTTGTGCGCGGCTGTGACCGCATCGTGCCGGTAGATATCTACGTACCCGGCTGCCCACCTACCGCAGAGGCGCTGCTTTACGGCCTGTTGCAGCTGCAACGCAAAATCCGCCGCACGGGGACCATTGAACGATGACCGAAGCCCTGAAAGAACTTGGCGCCCACATCGAACTCAAGCGCCCGGATTGTGTGCTGGGCTGGGACGTGGCCTTCGATGAGCTGACCATCAACGTCACGCCCGCCAATATCGCCCCGTTTGTGGAGTTCCTCCGCAACGATCCAACCTGCCGCTTCTCCACCCTCGTGGACGTGACCGCCGTGGACTATCCCGAGCGGTCCAAGCGCTTTGACGTCGTTTATCACTTCCTGAGCATGTATCAGAACCAGCGCGTGCGTTTGCGCGTATCTGTGCGTGAGGACGAAATGGTGCCTTCCATTGTGCCAGTGCACCCTTCGGCCAACTGGTTTGAGCGTGAAGTCTTCGACATGTTCGGCATCATCTTCTCCGACCACCCGGACCTACGCCGCCTGCTGACGGACTACGGTTTCCGCGGCCACCCGCTGCGCAAAGACTTCCCGACCACCGGCTATACCGAAGTCCGGTACGACGAAGTACAAAAACGCGTGGTCTATGAGCCTGTGCAGCTGACACAAGACTACCGCCAGTTTGATTTCATGTCCCCGTGGGAAGGTGCCAACTACATCCTGCCCGGTGACGAGAAAGGGGACGCGAAATGATGGACGGCTCCAAATTTGACGACGGCAGCGTCGATGCGCTGAGCGGCGAACAGCAGATCCGCAACTTCAACATCAACTTCGGTCCCCAGCACCCTGCGGCCCACGGCGTGCTGCGTCTGGTGCTCGAGCTGGACGGTGAGATCGTCGAACGCTGCGACCCGCACGTTGGCCTGCTGCACCGTGGCACCGAAAAGTTGATGGAAAGCCGCACCTACCTGCAAAATCTGCCGTATCTCGACCGCCTCGATTACGTGGCGCCGATGAACCAGGAACATGCATGGTGCTTGGCGATTGAGAAGCTGACCGGCACCGAAGTGCCGCGCCGCGCACAGCTCATTCGTGTGCTGTTCTGCGAAATCGGACGCGTTCTGAACCACCTGATGAACATCACTACACAGGCGATGGACGTTGGCGCGCTGACCCCGCCACTGTGGGGCTTTGAAGAGCGCGAGAAGCTGATGGTGTTTTATGAGCGTGCCTGTGGCGCGCGCCTGCACGCCAACTACTTCCGCCCCGGCGGGGTACACCAGGATCTGCCGGATCAGCTGGTGGACGACATCGAAGAATGGGCCATCGAATTCCCGGAAGTGATCGACGACATTGACGGCTTGCTGACTGAAAACCGCGTTTTCAAACAGCGTAATGTCGACATCGGCGTGGTGAACGAAGAAGAAGTGCTGCAGTTCGGTATGTCTGGCGTGATGGCGCGCTCGGCTGGCCTCGCATGGGACCTGCGTCGGGCGCAGCCATACGAGTGCTACGACGAGTTCGAGTTCCAGATCCCGGTTGGCAAAAACGGCGACTGCTATGACCGTTACCTGATGCGAATGGAAGAAATGCGCCAGTCGGTGTCGATCATGCGTCAGGCAATTGTGAAACTGCGCGAAGCCACTGGTGATGTGTTGTCTCGCGGCAAGTTGACCCCGCCCAAACGTGGCGACATGAAAACCTCGATGGAAAGCCTGATCCACCACTTCAAGCTTTACACCGAAGGCTTCCACGTCCCGGCTGGCGAAGTCTATGCCGCTGTTGAGGCGCCCAAAGGCGAGTTTGGCGTCTACATGGTGGCCGATGGAACCAACAAGCCATACCGCGCCAAACTGCGTGCGCCGGGCTATCTGCATCTGCAGGCCATGGATCACATCGCCACAGGCCACCAGCTCGCTGACGTGGCCGCCATCATCGGCACCATGGACATCGTGTTCGGGGAGATCGACCGGTGAGAAAGATTGCACTGACTGCCGCTGTTTTGCTGGCCGCACCCGCGTGGGCGGCGGACGAAGCGCCTGTGTCCCAAGAAATGCTCGATTTGATCATTTCGGTGGGCGAGGCCAACGACTGCTTGATCACCCGTGATCTGGCCAAGGCCGAACTGCTGCCAGCAGGCTTCACCGGGCGCAGTTTTGAAAAATCGCTGCGCTATTTGGAAAAACAAGGGCAGGGTGACATCGACTCTGGCACCTTCAAACTCAATACGGAGGCCTGCAAATAATGCTGCGCCGTTTGTATCACGAACAGCCGGAAAGCTTTGCTTTCACCGAGGCGAACCAGACCTGGGCCGAGGCTCAGATCACGAAATATCCAGAAGGCCGTCAGGCTTCCGCTGTGATCCCACTGTTGTGGCGCGCACAGGAGCAGGAAGGCTGGCTGTCCAAGCCCGCGATCGAAGCTGTCGCCGACATGCTCGACATGGCTTACATTCGCGTGCTGGAAGTGGCGTCTTTCTACTTCATGTTCCAATTGCAGCCAGTGGGTTCTGTTGCCCACATCCAGATTTGCGGCACCACTTCCTGCATGATCTGTGGTGCCGAAGATCTGATCGCGGTCTGCAAAGAGAAAATCGCCAACAAGCCCCATCAGTTGAGCGCGGACGGCAAGTTCTCTTGGGAAGAGGTCGAATGCCTTGGGGCCTGCACCAACGCGCCCATGGCGCAAATTGGCAAGGACTACTACGAGGATCTGACCGCAGACGGCTTCGCCAAGATGCTGGACGAGATGGCCGCAGGCAATGTGCCCACGCCGGGTCCGCAAAATGGCCGCTACGCCTCTGAGCCGCTTTCTGGCCTCACCAGCCTGACTGAATACGACAGCGGCAAGACGCAGTACAACGCGTCTGCGCAACTTGCGACGGACATCGGCGACACAATCAAGCGTATTGATGGCACCGAAGTGCCCATACTGACGCCTTGGATCGGCAAAGACGGTGTGGTTGCAGGCCGCGCCGCCGAAGGTCAGCCACCAAAGCTCGCGCCCACGCCGAAACCCGCTGTGAAGCAGGCGGAAGAGGCAAAGAAAGCTGAGAAGCCCAAAGCGAAAAAGGCTGAGACCGCAGAGACCAAGGCTGAAAAGCCAAAGGCAAAGAAGCCTGCTGCCAAGAAAGCCCCCGCCGCAGGCGGCGCCGACGATCTGAAACAGCTGAAGGGCGTTGGCCCGGCGTTGGAGAAGAAGTTGCACGACAATGGCGTGACAACCTTTGCCCAGATCGCGGCTTGGAACGCAGAAGATATTGCCGACATGGATGACAAACTGTCGTTCAAGGGCCGTATCGAGCGCGATGGCTGGGTGGATCAGGCCAAGCTTCTCGCCGCTGGCGAAGAAACCGAGTTCTCCAAGAAAGTCGCCAAAGGCGACGTCTACGAGGACTAATCTATGCAGGCCAACAACCAGACACCGGACACTGCCAAGCAAGGCCGCACTGCGGCACTTGTGATTGCGGGCACAGGTCTGTTCTGGATTGCGGCCATTTTGATCGGTGACTGGCTGGCGCTGCCGCAACGGACGCGCGCTCTTCTCGATCTGATAGCCTTGGCGGGCTTTGTGTTCGCCTTTGTGCTGATTTTTAGAATTTGGCGCGCGCGTCAGGCAGATAAAGGGTAACGGGATGCTCAAAGATCAAGACCGTATCTTTACCAACCTCTACGGCATGCATGACCGTACATTGGCCGGCGCCAAGGCGCGCGGTCATTGGGATGGCACCGCCAAGCTGATCCAGCAGGGGCGGGATGCGATCATCGACACCATGAAGGCCTCCGGCCTGCGTGGGCGCGGCGGCGCGGGTTTCCCAACTGGTCTGAAGTGGTCCTTCATGCCGAAGGAAAGCGATGGTCGTCCGGCCTATCTTGTGATCAACGCCGATGAATCCGAACCGGGCACCTGTAAAGACCGCGAGATCATGCGCCACGATCCGCACACGCTGATCGAAGGGGCGTTGATTGCCTCTTTCGCGATGAACGCACACACCTGCTACATCTACATCCGTGGTGAATACATCCGTGAGCGCGAAGCACTACAGGCCGCGATTGACGAAGCCTATGATGCAGGTCTGCTTGGCAAAAACGCTGCCGGCTCCGGCTGGGACTTCGACCTCTTCCTGCACCACGGTGCAGGCGCTTATATCTGCGGCGAAGAAACCGCGCTGTTGGAAAGCCTTGAAGGCAAAAAAGGCATGCCCCGTATGAAGCCACCGTTCCCGGCGGGTGCTGGCCTTTATGGTTGCCCAACCACCGTGAACAACGTGGAATCGATTGCTGTTGTGCCGACGATCCTGCGCCGTGGTGGCGAGTGGTTTGCGGGCTTTGGACGTCCAAACAACGCGGGTACCAAGCTGTTTGGCATTTCTGGTCATGTGAACAACCCATGCGTTGTTGAAGAGGAGATGTCGATCTCCTTCGAAGAGCTGATCGAAAAACACTGCGGTGGCATCCGTGGCGGTTGGGACAACCTTCTTGCGGTGATCCCGGGCGGCTCTTCCGTGCCCTGTGTGCGTGGTGAAAACATGCGTGATGCGATCATGGACTTTGACTACTTACGCAATGATCTGGGTTCTGGCCTTGGCACCGCAGCGGTCATCGTCATGGACAAACAGACCGACATCATCAAAGCAATCTGGCGGTTGTCCAAGTTCTACAAACACGAGAGCTGTGGTCAGTGTACCCCGTGTCGCGAAGGCACTGGCTGGATGATGCGTGTCATGGACCGTCTGGTGCGTGGTGAAGCCGAGATCGAAGAGATCGACATGCTGTGGGATGTGACCAAGCAGGTCGAAGGCCACACAATCTGTGCTTTGGGTGACGCGGCTGCGTGGCCAATCCAGGGTCTGATCCGCAATTTCCGTGAGGAAATTGAAGACCGCATCAAAGCCAACAAAACCGGGCGCATGGGCGCCTTTGCAGCGGAGTAAGACCTAAGAATGCTCAAGACGACGTTCATTAGCCAGCGGAAGACGCCAGCCATCATTGTCGGGATGCTTATTGCAGCCACGGCACTATCAGGCTGTAGCGGCAACTGGCGTGCGAGCTTTAAAAGCAAGCGTGAACGCATCGCCTTTGAGGGCTTTGAGTACAAAGCCAAAGCCAATCAGGTCTCCAAAGAAGAGCGCGACCACTTTGAGGTGATTGTCTCCCGTGCCAACCAAAGCCTGGACGGCGCGCGTCAGGCTGGTGGCTATGAAGCGGTGAAATACTGCATCAAGGAATACGGCACATCAAAAATGGACTGGGTGATTGGCCCGGAAACAGAAACCATCATCCCGGTGGATGATAAAATCAGGCTCGAAGGATACTGCCGCCCGTGATCGGTTATCCGACATATCCTGGCTGTTATTGCCTATCACAGGGGCTTTTGCCTCTGTCCTCCTTGGCAAAGGGTGTCTTTGCCGTTGCTAAAGGAGTGAGCAAATGATCCGTCTGACCTCTGTTTTTGTGGCCGCAACTCTTGTGTTGAGCAGCGCTGCTGTCGCCAAGCCGCCTCTGCGTGAGGTGAAGGAAATCAACGATCCGTTGTATTGGGCGTTGGTGGCTTACGAACTCAGCGAACACTGCGACACTCTTGAGCCCCGCAAGCTCAAAGGCGCTGCAGATGGCTGGGGGCTTGTGCGCAAGGCGCGCAAACTTGGCTACACCGACGATGAAATCAAAGCATTCATCAAATCGGACGAAGAGAAAGCGCGCATGCGCGCACGCGGCGAGGCTTTTTTGAAGCACAAAGGCGTCTCTTTGGACAATCAGGAATCTGTCTGCGCGCTGGGACGCGCGGAAATCGAACGAAACAGCGCGATCGGCGTGTATTTGAGGGCGAAATAAGCGATGTCTGACCTCCGCAAGATCATCATCGACGAGACCGAAGTCGAGGTAGAGGGCGCAATGACCCTGATCCAGGCCTGCGAAGAAGCCGGCGTGGAAATCCCGCGGTTCTGCTACCACGAGCGTCTCTCGATTGCCGGCAACTGCCGCATGTGTCTTGTCGAGGTTGTGGGTGGTCCGCCCAAGCCAGCCGCGTCTTGTGCCATGCAGGTACGGGATCTGCGCCCCGGCCCGGAAGGCCAGCCACCGGTGGTGAAAACCAACTCACCGATGGTGAAAAAGGCGCGGGAAGGTGTGATGGAATTCATGCTGATCAACCACCCGCTGGATTGCCCGATCTGCGATCAGGGCGGCGAGTGTGATCTTCAGGATCAGGCCATGGCCTATGGCATCAGCGAAAACCGGTTCAAGGAAGGTAAGCGGGCGGTAGACGATCTGGATCTCGGACCACTGGTGTCCACCACTATGACCCGCTGCATTTCGTGCACCCGTTGCGTGCGCTTCACCACCGAGGTGGCCGGCATCACCCAGATGGGCCAGACCGGCCGTGGCGAAGATGCGGAAATTACCAGCTATCTGAACCAGACTTTGGACAGCAACCTGCAGGGCAACATCATCGACCTGTGCCCGGTTGGCGCGTTGACTTCTAAGCCGTACAGCTTCACCGCGCGCCCATGGGAACTGACCAAAACCGAGACCATCGACGTGATGGACGCGCTCGGCTCCAACATCCGTGTGGACACCAAAGGCCGTGAAGTGATGCGCATCTTGCCGCGCAACCACGATGGCGTGAACGAAGAATGGATTTCCGACAAAACCCGCTTTGTTTGGGACGGCCTGCGTCGTCAGCGTCTGGATCAGCCTTACGTGCGCGTGGACGGCAAATTGAAGCCAGCGACATGGGGTGAGGCTTTGTCCGCCGCCGCCGAAGCGATGAAAGGCAAAAATGTTGCTGCACTGGTCGGGGATCTGGCCCCAGTTGAAGCCGTCTTTGCGCTGAAGCAATTGGTCGAGGGCCTCGAAGGTTCCATTGAGTGTCGCACCAACGGCGCGCCATTGCCTGCGGACAACCGCTCGGCTTATGTCGGCAACGCCTCCATCGAAGACATCGACAACGCCAAAGAAATCTACCTGATCGGCACCAACCCACGCGATGAGGCGCCTGTGCTGAACGCGCGTATCCGCAAGGCGTGGTCCAAAGGCGCAAATGTGACCGTGATTGGTCAAGCCGACATGGATCTGACATATGACCATGCGGTTGCTGGCGCTGGCCGTGAAACTCTGGCGGACCTTGTCGCCACAGCCACGCCAAAGGACGATGTGGTTGTCATTGTTGGTCAAAGCGCGCTTGGCGAAGGCGATGCCGTGGCAGTGCTCAGCGAGTGTATGGCGGCGACCGAGAAGCTTGGCGGCAAGATGCTGGTTCTGCACACTGCCGCGTCCCGCGTGGGCGCATTGGATGTGGGCGCGGTGACCGATGGCGGCATGACCAAGGCGCTTGAGGGCGCGGAAGTGGTCTTCAACCTCGGTGCAGACGAAGTTGAAATCGCGGAAGGCCCGGTTGTGATCTATCAAGGTAGCCACGGCGATCGCGGTGCCCACCGTGCAGATGTAATCCTGCCGGCGGCGGCCTACACTGAAGAAAACGGCCTGTTTGTGAACACCGAAGGCCGCCCGCAACTGTCCATGCGCGCCGGTTTTGCACCGGGCCAGGCCAAAGAAAACTGGGCGATCCTGCGGGCCCTGAGCGCCGAACTCGGTGCGCCATTGGCCTACGATAGCCTCGCACAGCTGCGTCAGGCGCTGGTGGCTGCCGTACCGCACCTGAAACAGATCGATCAAGTCGTGGAAAACGAATGGCAGCCGATTGCGCCAATCGAGCTGAAAAATGGCCGCTTCTCGGCGACCATTTCCGATTTCTACCTGACCAACCCAATCGCGCGCGCCAGCACGCTGATGGCAGAACTCTCTGCCGCAGCCAAAGAACGCACCAACGCCAAAATCGCTGCGGAATAAACCAATCGAATGACCTTTACGCGCCCTCATATCCTGCTTGCTTCGGCCGCTGTGGCCGGGCTGTCGGCCTGCTCTCCGCAGCCCGGCGCGGATGTGATGCGTGAGGATGTGGCTTTTGAGCCGAAGTACGCAGGCGTGGACACCCGCTTGCTGGAAGGCGACTTGGTGAATTTCCACGTCGCCATGACCGGCGCGCGGGACGAAAAAGACGTTCATGCCTATGCGGAATGCGCGGCGGCTCAATACGCGCTCATTCGTGGCTTTGGCTTTGCTCGGCATGTGCGCACAACAACAGACAATCAGGGCGACCTGTGGTCCGGAGATGCGGTTTACACCATCTCCGCCGCGCTGCCCCGTGGTCTCAAGACAATCGACGCCGAAGTCATTGTCGCGAACTGCGAAGACAACGGAATACCTACGGTGTGAGGACCCATGACTGAATTCTTTACCACCACATACCTCGGCATCACTCTCCTGACATTGGGACAGGTGCTGGCGGTTGTCGTGCCTCTCTTGGTGGCACTGGCATTCCTGCTTTACGCCGACCGGAAGGTCTGGGCGGCGGTGCAGCTGCGTCGCGGTCCAAACGTTGTGGGCGCCTTTGGCCTGCTGCAAAGTTTTGCCGACTTCATCAAATATGCGGTGAAAGAAATTGTCTATCCGGCAGGCTCGGACAAAGTGGTCTTCCTGCTCGCCCCAATGATCAGCCTGGTCATGGCGCTGATCGCTTGGGCGGTGATCCCGTTTAATGACGGCTGGGTGGTCTCTGACATCAACGTCGCGATCCTCTATGTGATGGCGGTGAGCTCGCTGGAGGTTTACGGCGTGATCATGGGCGGTTGGGCGTCCAACTCCAAATATCCGTTCCTCGGCTCCCTGCGCTCCGCCGCGCAGATGATTTCTTACGAAGTGTCTCTAGGTCTGATCATCATCGGTGTGATCATCACTACCGGTTCGATGAACTTTGGCGACATCGTAAACGCTCAAGATGGCAACTATGGCATCTTCAGCTGGTACTGGCTGCCGCACTTCCCAATGATGTTCCTCTTCCTGATCTCAGCCATGGCGGAAACCAACCGCCCACCGTTTGACCTTCCAGAAGCGGAATCCGAACTCGTTGCGGGCTATCAGGTGGAATACTCCTCCACCCCGTTCCTGTTGTTCATGATCGGTGAATACGTGGCCATTGTGCTGATGTGTGCGCTGGTGTCGCTGTTGTTCCTCGGCGGTTGGCTCTCCCCGATTCCGGGTCTGCCAGACGGTATCCTGTGGATGCTGCTGAAGATCTGCTTCGTGTTCTTCATCTTCTCGATGGTGAAAGCCATCTCCCCACGCTACCGCTACGATCAGCTGATGCGCATTGGTTGGAAAGTCTTCCTGCCGCTGTCCCTTGCTTGGGTTGTTCTGGTGGCGTTCCTCGCAAAATTCGAACTCTTCGGCGGTGCCTATGCCCGCTGGGCCATCGGAGGCTGATATGACGGCAATCGACTACAAACGCGCCGCCGGCTACTTCCTGCTGAAGGACTTCTTGGGCGGTTTCAAACTGGGCATGAAGTACTTCTTCAAGCCCAAGGCCACCGTGAACTACCCACACGAAAAAGGCCCGCTGTCCCCACGCTTCCGTGGGGAACACGCCCTGCGTCGCTACCCCAACGGCGAAGAGCGCTGCATCGCCTGTAAGCTGTGCGAAGCGATCTGTCCGGCCCAGGCGATCACCATTGACGCGGAACCACGCGAAGATGGCTCCCGCCGCACCACGCGCTACGACATCGACATGACCAAATGCATCTACTGCGGTTTCTGCCAGGAAGCCTGCCCGGTGGATGCGATTGTCGAAGGCCCGAACTTCGAATTTGCTACCGAGACCCGCGAAGAGCTGTTTTACGACAAAGAAAAGCTGCTTGAAAACGGCGCCCGTTGGGAAGCCGAAATCGCGCGTAACCTCGAAATCGACGCGCCGTACCGCTGATCAAGGAACCCAGGACCATGAGCGACAGCAAAAACCCATATGAGGCGATGTTCGCCCAGTATCAGGAGATGGCGAAAGCCTTCAATCCTGCGCTGGAAAGCTTCACGCCCAAAGGGTTTGAAGCGCTCTGGCCCACCATGCCCAAAGACGTCATGGAGATGTTTTTTGGCAATACGATGAACAAAGGCGGCTTGGATGCCAAAACCCGCCTGCTGCTGACACTGGGCGCGCTCACCATGCTGGGCGCACAAGGCGATGCACAAATCCGGCTCACCCTCCGCCATCTGGTGGAAGTAGGAGCCACAAAACAGGAAATCGTGGAGACCATCGGCCAGATGTCGATGTTCGCCGGTATTCCCGCCACCACCCGCGCCATGGAACTGGTGCAAGAGGTTCTGGCGGAACAAGAGGGAAGTGACACATGACCATCGCGGCATATGCGTTTTGGCTGTTTTCGATCTGCGTGATCACCGGTGGTTTTTTCACCGTGATCAGCCGCAACCCGGTGCACTCCGTGCTCTGGCTCATTCTGGCGTTTTTGAGCTCCGCCGGGCTCTTTGTGCTGCTGGGCGCAGAGTTCGTGGCGATGCTTTTGATCATCGTCTACGTGGGCGCGGTTGCCGTGCTCTTCCTCTTTGTGGTGATGATGCTGGATGTGGATTTTGCCGAGCTTAAAGCAGGCATGGCGCAATATCTGCCGCTGTCCTTGCTGATTGGCGCCATCCTCTTGATGCAACTTGGCATGGTGTTTGGCCCTTGGGAGTTCTCCGACACGGCACAAAGCCTGCGCGCAGCCCCAACACCAACCGACACCCACAACACCGCGGCATTGGGTCTGATCCTTTACGATCAGTACTTCCTGCTGTTCCAACTGTCCGGCTTGATCCTGCTGGTCGCAATGATTGGCGCAATTGTGCTGACCCTGCGCCACCGCAAGGACGTGAAGCGCCAGAATGTCCTGGAGCAGATGTGGCGTGACCCAGCCGACGCGATGGAATTGAAAGACGTAAAACCGGGGCAGGGGCTCTAAGCCCTCCGGAAGAGATAAAAAGAACCGAGGGACCAAATATGATTGGTTTGGAACACTACCTAGGCGTGGCGGCAACGCTTTTCGTCATCGGCATTTTCGGCCTCTTCCTGAACCGGAAGAACATCATCATCCTGTTGATGTCGATCGAACTCATCCTGCTGTCTGTGAACATCAACCTGGTGGCCTTTTCGTCCTACCTCGGTGACCTCACCGGCCAGGTCTTTGCGCTTTTCGTGATGACCGTGGCCGCCGCAGAAGCCGCCATAGGCCTGGCGATCCTGGTCTCCTTCTTCCGGAACCGTGGCACCATCGCGGTCGAAGACGTCAACGTGATGAAAGGCTAAGCGATCATGGAAACGTTCATTCTCTTCGGGCCGCTTGTCGGTGCCCTGATCGCTGGCTTCGGATGGCGTGTGATTGGCGAAAAAGCCGCGCAATACGTTGCCACCGCGATCCTGTTCTGGGCCTGCTTCCTGAGCTGGATTGTCTTCCTTGGCCTTGACGCCGAGCAAGTCAAACAGATCCACGTTCTGGACTTCATCCAATCCGGCCACCTCGACACCGCATGGTCGATCCGCGTGGATCGCCTGACCGCGATCATGCTGATCGTTGTGACCTCAGTCTCCGCCCTCGTGCACCTCTACTCCATGGGCTATATGGCGCATGACGAGAACTGGGGCGAAGGCGAGCACTACAAGGCGCGCTTCTTTGCGTACCTGTCTTTCTTTACCTTCACTATGTTGATGCTGGTGACCGCCGACAACCTGCTGCAGATGTTCTTTGGCTGGGAAGGCGTGGGTGTCGCGTCCTACTTGCTGATCGGGTTTTACTACAAAAAACCATCCGCCAACGCCGCCGCGATCAAAGCCTTTGTTGTGAACCGCGTCGGTGACTTTGGCTTCTTGCTGGGTATCTTCGGCATCTACATGCTGACCGACAGCATCAAGTTTGACGACATCTTTGCCGCCGCGCCAGCGCTGGCCGAGATGGAACTGCACTTCCTGTGGCGCGACTGGAACGCCGCCAATCTGCTGGCCTTCCTGCTGTTCATAGGTGCGATGGGTAAATCGGCACAACTCTTCCTGCACACCTGGTTGCCGGACGCGATGGAAGGCCCGACTCCTGTGTCCGCGCTGATCCACGCCGCCACCATGGTGACCGCAGGTGTGTTCCTTGTGTCCCGCATGTCGCCGCTGATCGAATACGCTGGTGACACCAAAGCGTTCATCGTTTTCCTCGGCGCCTCAACCGCCTTTGTGGCGGCCACCATCGGCCTCGTGCAAAACGACATCAAACGCGTGATCGCCTACTCGACCATGTCTCAGCTGGGCTACATGTTTGTGGCAGCGGGCGTTGGCGTCTACTCGGCGGCCATGTTCCACCTCTTTACTCACGCCTTCTTCAAAGCGATGCTTTTCTTGGGCGCGGGCTCGGTCATCCACGCGATGCACCACGAGCAGGATATGCGCAACTACGGCGGCCTGCGCAAAAAGATCCCCTACACTTATTGGGCGATGATGATCGGCACGCTGGCCATCACCGGTGTTGGCATTCCGCTGACCCACATCGGTTTCGCTGGCTTCCTGTCCAAAGATGCGATCATCGAAAGCGCTTGGGCCGGCACCGCAGGCGGCTATGGCTTTTGGATGCTGGTTGTCGCAGCCATGCTCACCAGCTTCTACAGCTGGCGCCTGATCTTCCTGACCTTCTACGGCGAGCCGCGCGGCAACAAGCACACCCACGACCACGCGCATGAAAGTCCGATGGTCATGCTGATCCCGCTTGGTGTTCTGTCCTTGGGCGCGATCTTTGCCGGGATGATCTGGTTTGGCTCCTTCTTTGGCGACCACGACACTGTGAACAAGTTCTATGGCGTGCCTGCCCACCATGCGGAAAGCAGCGAGGGCAATGGCGAAGACGCAAGCCATGGTGACGACCATGCTAAAGACGAAGCGCATGGCGACGATCATGCGGCATCTCACGGTGATGCGGACCACGCAGCGGCCAAAGCCGCGCATCACGGCGAAGCACCAAAAGGCGCGATCTTCACCCATCCGGACAACCACGTGATGGACGACGCGCACCACGCCCCGAAATGGGTCAAAGTCAGCCCCTTCATCGCAATGGTTATCGGTCTGGTCTTTGCACTGTGGTTCTACATCTGGAACCCATCCATGCCTGCGCGCATGGCAGAGGCGCAGCGCCCACTGTACCTGTTCCTGCTCAACAAATGGTACTTCGACGAGGCCTATGACTTCCTGTTCGTACGCCCTGCCAAAGCCATTGGCCGTTTCTTCTGGAAACGTGGGGACGGGGACGTGATTGACGGTTCCATCAACAATGTTGCCATGGGCTTTGTGCCTTGGGTCACCCGCCTCGCGGGCCGCGCCCAGACCGGCTACGTCTTTACCTATGCACTTGCCATGGTGATCGGCATCGTTGCCCTCATCACCCTGATGACGCTCAGCGGAGGAGCGCACTAATGAACGACAGCTTGCTCTCTCTGGTCACGTTTATCCCGACCTTTGCAGCTCTGATCCTTCTGGTCTTTCTGCGCGGCGAGGATGAAATGGCTCAGCGCAACGCCAAACGCGTTGCCCTGACTGCGACCGTAATCACCTTCCTGGTGTCCCTCTTTGTGCTCGCCGGATTTGATCCAAGCGACACAGGCTTCCAGTTTGTCGAAGAACGCGACTGGCTGATGGGACTGAAGTATAAAATGGGTGTGGACGGCATCTCGGTGCTGTTTGTGATGCTCACCACCTTCATCATGCCGCTTGTGATTTGGGCGTCTTGGGACGTGAAGGTGCGGGTGAAGGAATACATGATCGCCTTCCTGCTTCTGGAAACGCTGATGCTCGGCGTGTTCATGGCGCTGGATCTTGTGCTCTTCTACCTGTTCTTCGAAGCAGGCCTGATCCCCATGTTCCTGATCATCGGGATCTGGGGCGGTGCCAACCGCATCTACGCCTCCTTCAAGTTCTTCCTCTACACCTTCCTTGGCTCCGTGCTGATGCTGGTAGCGATGATCGCGATGTTTGTCGATGCGGGCACAACCGACATCCCAACGCTGATGACCCACCAGTTTGCCTCTGGCACGATGAATGTCATGGGCATCACCGTGATTGGCGGCATGCAGACCCTGATGTTCCTGGCTTTCTTCGCCTCCTTCGCGGTGAAAATGCCAATGTGGCCGGTACACACCTGGTTGCCTGACGCCCACGTTCAGGCGCCAACGGCCGGCTCCGTGGTTCTGGCGGCAATTCTGTTGAAAATGGGCGGTTACGGCTTCCTGCGTTTCAGTCTGCCGATGTTCCCAATCGGTGCAGAGGTTCTGACGCCGCTGGTGATGTGGATGTCTGCCATCGCGATTGTCTACACCTCGCTGGTGGCGCTGGTGCAGGAAGACATGAAAAAGCTGATCGCCTATTCTTCGGTGGCGCACATGGGCTATGTGACCATGGGCATCTTCGCTGCTAACCAACAAGGCATCGACGGCGCGATCTTCCAGATGATCAGCCACGGCTTTATCTCTGGCGCGCTCTTCCTCTGTGTCGGCGTGATCTATGACCGCATGCACACCCGCGAGATCGACGCCTACGGTGGTCTTGTGAACCGCATGCCAGCTTACGCGCTGATCTTCATGTTCTTCACCATGGCCAATGTTGGCCTGCCAGGTACTTCTGGCTTTGTCGGCGAATTCCTAACCCTGATGGGCGTGTTCCAGGTCAACACCTGGGTGGCTCTGATTGCCACCTCCGGCGTGATCCTGTCGGCGGCCTATGCGCTGTGGCTCTACCGCCGCGTGGTGATGGGCGATCTAATCAAGGAAAGCCTGAAGACCATCAGCGACATGACAAGCCGCGAAAAGATGATCTTTGCACCGCTTGTGGCCATGACGCTGATCCTGGGTGTTTACCCGTCCCTGGTCACCGACATCATCGGTCCCTCCGTCGAGAACCTGATTTCCAACTATGACACCGCACTGGCTCAAGGCGCTTCCGCCAGCCAGACGGCATCGCACTAAGGAGCGCTTGAGATATGATCCAGGCTGACCTGAACATCATCTTGCCGGAAATCCTGCTGGCCCTCTTCGCCATGCTGGCGTTGGTGGCAGTGGTTTACACCGGCAAAGACAAAATGGCGCCGATGCTGACCTGGCTGACCGCCGGTGTGTTTGCCATACTAGCTGTATGGATTGGCGTGTCCGGTGACGGTGAGAACATCGCCTTCAATGGCATGTTCCACGACGACGCCTTTTCTCGCTTTGCCAAGGTAGCAATGCTACTGGCCGGTGCCGCTGTGCTGGTCATGGGCGCGGACTACATGAAGCGCCGCAACATGCTGCGCTTTGAGTATCCAATCCTCGTCGCTCTGGCGATGGTTGGCATGATGGTGATGGTCTCTGCGGGCGATCTGATGGCGCTCTACATGGGCCTTGAGCTGCAGTCCCTGTCGCTTTACGTCGTTGCCACCCTGCGCCGCGATGGTGTGAAGTCTACCGAAGCGGGGATGAAGTACTTCCTGCTCGGCGCGCTGTCCTCCGGTCTGCTGCTCTATGGCTCCTCGCTGGTCTACGGCTTTGCGGGCACCACCACTTTTGCCGGCATCATCGAAGCGGTTGGCCACGGTCACGCACCACTGGGGCTGCTGTTTGGCCTGACATTTGTGATCTCCGGTCTGGCGTTCAAAGTCTCCGCCGTGCCGTTCCACATGTGGACGCCTGATGTCTACGAAGGCGCACCAACGCCGATCACTGCCTTCTTTGCAACCGCGCCAAAGCTGGCCGCCATGGGCCTGTTTGCCCGCGTGCTGTTTGACGCCTTTGGCGGTGTGATTGGTGACTGGCAGCAAATCATTGCGCTTCTGTCGGTGCTGTCCATGTTCCTTGGTGCTGTGGCTGCGATCGGCCAGACCAACATCAAACGTCTGATGGCCTATTCCTCCATCGCACATATGGGCTACGCCCTGATGGGCCTCGCGGCGGGTACCGCGTTGGGTGTCGAAGCGATGCTGGTTTATATGGCCATCTACGTGACCATGAACGTGGGCACCTTTGCCTTCATCCTTTCGATGGAGAAAGACGGCCAACCGGTGACAGACATCGCCTCCCTGAACCTCTACAGCAAACAAGCCTCCGGCCGTGCCCTCGCGCTGCTGTTCCTGCTGTTCTCTTTGGCAGGTGTGCCACCGTTCCTCGGCTTCTTTGGCAAGTTCTACGTGCTGAGCGCCGCAATGGACGCAGGCCTCGCGTGGCTCGCCATCGCAGGTGTTGTGGCTTCTGTGATTGGGGCGTTCTACTACCTGCGCATCGTCTACTTCATGTACTTCGGCGAAGAAGGCGACACGCTGGATGCGCCACGCTCGATGGTTCAGCAAGTGATGCTGATGGCCAGCGCCGCGATTATGCTGCTGGGGATTGTGAACTTCTTTGGCGTCGATACCGCCGCGCAAGCCGCTGCCGCAGCCTTGATGCCGCATTGATCGCCAAGTAAAGACCCCACATGTGACGCGCCCCACTGGGGCGCGTTGCTGTTTTGACCAACCGCCGAAAGACGGAGTGACCATGAGCAACTGGCCTGAAGGATACGGTCGCCGCGTGCTGGCCGAAATCGACAGCACCAACGCCGAAGCCGCCCGTATCGCACCGAAACTGGCTGGCCCTGAATGGATTCTCGGTCTGCGACAAACCCAAGGTCGCGGTCGGCGGGGCAGGGCATGGGTCGATCCCATTGGCAACTTCGCAGGTACTCTTGTGATGCGCCCGGCAGAAGCCCCGGATCAGGTCGCTCTGCGGTCGTTTGTGGCGTCACTGGCGCTCTATGATGCGTTTGTCGCGGTCACAGGCCGCTCTGAGGCAATGGCGCTCAAATGGCCCAACGACGTTCTGCTTAATGGTGGTAAAGTCGCGGGCATCCTTCTGGAAAGCGCAGGCATGGCCGGTGGTGCGGTGAGCCACATCGCTATCGGCATCGGTGTGAACCTCGCCCATGCGCCGGATACCGGCGCAGTCGAGGCCCAAGCCACCCGTCCTGTGTCCTTGCTCAGCGAAACCGGCGCGGCCGTCACCCCCGAAGACTTCCTCGATGCGCTGGCGCCGGCCTACGCAAATTGGGAAACCCAGTTCAGCACCTATGGCTTTGAGCCGATCCGCACCGCTTGGCTGACCCGCGCCGCACGCATTGGTGAGGTCATCACCGCCCGCACCACCCGCGACGAAACGACCGGAACCTTCGAAACGGTAGACAGCGCGGGCAATCTGGTGTTGAAGACCGCGAAAGGCCGCGTGGCCATCCCCGCAGCCGACATCTTTTTCTGACCCGCACAAAGAGGGACCAAGACCCATGCTTCTGGCCATTGACTGCGGCAACACCAACACCGTGTTCTCGATCTGGGATGGGGAGAAATTCCTCTGCACCCTGCGCACCTCGACCCACCACGCCCGCACGGCAGACGCCTATTTCACGTGGTACTCCACGCTGATCAACCATTACGGCATCAAGGCGGAAATCACCGATGTAATCATCTCCTCCACTGTGCCACGTGTGGTATGGAACCTGCGCGTGTTTGCAGACCGCTTCTTCAACTGCCGCCCGCTGGTGGTAGGTAAGCCAGAATGCAAACTTCCGCATCAGCCGCGCGTCGACCAGGGCACCCAGCCTGGTCCGGACCGTTTGGCCAACGCTGTCGCAGCCTTTGACCGGCACGGTGGCAATGTGGTCGTGGTCGACTTTGGCACGGCCACAAACTTTGACGTGGTGGCCGAAGACGGCGCCTATGTTGGCGGCGTGATTGCGCCTGGCGTGAACCTTAGCCTCGAGGCGCTGCACTCCGGCGCGGCAGCTTTGCCACATGTCGACGTTAGCCAGCCGGAAAAAGTGATCGGAACCAACACTGTGGGCTGTATTCAGTCCGGGGTGTTCTGGGGCTACACCGGCCTGATCGAGGGCGTCATCGCTCGGATCAAAGCTGAATACGGCGCCCCAATGAAAGTGGTGGGCACAGGTGGCCTCGCACCGCTCTTTGAGCAGGGCGATGACCTGTTTGACACCATCGAAGACGATTTGACGATGCACGGCCTGACCGTGATCCATGATTACAACAAGGAGCAGGGCGCATGAGCGACCGCTTGATCTATCTGCCGCTGGGCGGCTCCGGCGAAATTGGCATGAACGCCTATGTCTACGGCTACGGGCCAGCAGACAACGAACGCCTCATCCTCGTCGACATTGGCGTGGCTTTTTCCGACATGGAAACCAGCCCCGGCGTGGATCTGATCTTCGCCGACATCACATGGCTGGAAGAGAACAAATCCCGTCTTGAGGCGGTGTTCATCACGCATGGCCACGAAGACCACATCGGCGCCGTCGGCCACTACTGGGAGCGTCTCGGCGTGCCGGTCTATGCCCGCGCCTTCACTGCCAACTTGGCACGCCACAAGATGGCCGACCGCGGTCAGCCCGAAGAGGTGGTCCGCACCGTCTCCGCATGGCCGGAAACCACCAACGCAGGTCCTTTCAAGGTCGGCTTCCTCCCGGTGAGCCACTCCATCCCGGAAAGCGCCGCCCTGGTGATCGACACGCCCGCTGGTCGCGTAATCCACTCTGGCGACTTCAAACTGGACGAAACCCCATTGGTGGGCGAGCCCTTTGATCCGGCGCTCTGGGCCGAGGTCTCCAAAGACGGCGTCAAAGCGTTGATCTGTGACTCCACCAACGTGTTTTCACCCCACGAAGGCCGCTCCGAGGCCTCTGTTGGCCCCGAGATCGAAAAGCTCGTCGCTGCAGCCCCCAACATGGTGGTCGCCACCACCTTTGCCTCCAACGTCGCTCGCGTAAAAACGCTGGCCGAGGCAGGCGAGCGGGCAGGGCGCTCCATCTGCCTTATGGGCCGCGCCATGCGCCGCATGATCGAAGCCGCGATCCAAACAGGCGTGCTGTCTGATTTCCCCAAAGTGGTCAGTCCGGAAGACGCTGCCAGCATTCCACGTGAAAACCTGATGCTGCTGGTCACCGGCTCCCAAGGCGAACGCCGCGCCGCCAGTGCACAGCTGGCCCGAGGCAAATATAATGGCATCACGCTGAAAGAGGGCGACCTGTTCCTTTTCAGCTCCAAAACCATTCCGGGCAACGAAAAGGGCGTCATCCGCATCATCAACCAGTTCTCCGAAATGGGCGTGGATGTGGTCGACGACAGCTCCGGCAAATATCACGTGTCCGGCCACGCCAACCGCCCTGATCTGGCGCGCCTGCATGACATCGTGAACCCCACCATGGTGATCCCAAACCATGGCGAACACCGTCATCTTCGTGAACATGCCAAGCTGGCCAACGAAGCTGGTCGCGCGTCCATCGTGGCTGTGAACGGCGCAATGCTGGATCTCTCCGGTGATCAACCGTCCATCGCGGGCTACGTGGAAACCGGTCGCACATACTTGGATGGCAACACCCAGATCGGGGCTATGGATGGCATCATTCGGGACCGCATCCGCATGGCGCTCAACGGGCATGTGATTGTCACCGTGCTGCTGGACGAAGACGATGAGCCACTTGGCGATGCCTGGTGTGAGCTGATGGGGCTGCCGGAACTGGGCCGCTCGCAAGCGCCGCTGGTGGATGTGCTCGAAGAGGATGTCACACAGTTTTTGGGCCGTGCCAAAGAGAAAACCTTGGCGGATGACGACAAGATCGAAGGCGACATCCGTCGCATCGTGCGCAACTCTTCCCGTGACGAAATTGGCAAAAAGCCAGAAGTCACAGTGATTGTCAGCCGCCTGAGCTAGGCGTCCACCAGCACAAAATTGAAGAGAACTTTGGTCCGCTTGCCTATGGCTTGCGGACCAATTTTTTGACGATCCGCCGTGTCAAAGGTGCCAAAACCAACACCAGCGGGAAGGCCACCATCCAGCTTGCAACCCACGCGCTCAGCCACATTGTGGCAAATCCGGCGACAAAGCCACTGACCATAAATGTAGAAATGAATGTGACCACATTGGTCATCATGCCAGACAGAATGAGCCCAAACAGGATGGGCTCAAACCGTGCTGGTATCATTGCGCGCCCTGTTCGCGGCGCTCTTCAAAGCTCATGGCGATGAAGCTAGGCATATGGTCACCCATACCGACAACTTTGTTGCCATCATCGCGGCGGTCATTGCGCCCACGTCCGCGCCCACGACGATTGTTGTCGTCCCGGTCGCGCCCACGGTTGTCGTCACGCTTGCGCTTATCGTCCTTGACCGGCGCTTCAGCCGCTTCCACGGTCTCTGACTTGGCGTCCGCCTTCGGCGCGTCCTCGTCCTTGCGCTTACGTGGTTTGCGCGGCTCGACCTTCACCGGGTTTTCAATGCGCGGGATCTCTTTCTGGATCAGCGCCTCAACCGCATCAAACTGCTTCTCATCCCGCGGGCTGCAAATTGTGATCGCCTTGCCTTCACGTCCCGCACGCCCGGTGCGCCCAATGCGGTGCACATAGTCTTCGGCGTGGCCTGGCACATCAAAGTTGAACACGTGGCTCACGCTTGGCACGTCCAGACCACGGGCCGCCACATCGGAGGCCACAAGAATGCGCAACTCGCCATTACGGAACTGTTCCAGCGTGCGCGTGCGCTGCGACTGGTCCAGATCGCCATGAATGGGCGCTGCGTCATAGCCGTATTTCTTCAACGACTTGGCGCAGATATCCACGTCCGTCTTACGATTGCAGAAAATGATCGCGTTGGTGCATTTGTCACCTTCCGCATCAATCAGTGCCCGCAACACTTTACGCTTTTCGCTGCCTTCGCGGTCGCGACGCGACGCTTTGAACATCACAACGTTCTGCTCAATCGTCTCGCTGGCGGTTGCCTGACGCGCCACTTCCACCCGCTCCGGGTTGGACAGGAAGGTATTTGTGATCCGCTCAATCTCCGGCGCCATCGTGGCGGAGAAAAACAGCGTCTGGCGGGTAAACGGCGTCAGGCCAAAGATGCGCTCGATGTCAGGAATGAACCCCATATCGAGCATCCGGTCGGCTTCATCCACCACCATGACTTTTACATCAGACAGGATCAGCTTGCCGCGCTCGAAATGGTCCAGCAAACGGCCCGGCGTGGCAATCAAAACGTCCACGCCTTTGTCGATGATCAGCTCTTGTTCCTTGAAGCTCACCCCGCCAATCAACAGGGCTTTGGTCAGCTTCAGGTGCTTGGAATAGGTGTCAAAGTTCTCGGCAACCTGCGCCGCCAACTCCCGTGTCGGACACAACACCAGGCTGCGCGGCATGCGCGCCCGGGCACGGCCTCGCGCCAGCAAAGACAGCATCGGCAGCGTGAAGCTTGCGGTCTTACCGGTGCCGGTTTGCGCAATGCCAAGCACATCGCGGCCATCCAATGCCGAAGGAATCGCTCCCGCCTGGATTGGGGTTGGGGTTTCATAGCCCGCTTCGGTAATCGCTTTGAGTACCTTCGGGTTGAGGTTCAGGTCAGAGAATTTTGTCATATGTATCCGTGGTTTACGGACACTCTTTGGCCCGTAGCGGCGTCTCGGATCGGGCCCGGTTGGCCCCGCGTCAATGGCGTTTTTGATCCACGGGGCCTTCTATCGCAACCACGGCGTCAGGTCAATGAAACCGAATATGTATCAAGCCTTTGGCGTGATTTCGGAAACACTAAACAACGAAGCCGGGGAAGTGTTTCCGCCGCTTTGTGTCCAAATCCAAGCGATGGCTGCGCAACAGCCCATGTGCCTCAAGCTTCTGCCGCAACTCTGGTGTCGCGACGCAGACTTCCTCGTAAAACTGCCGCAACCCGTCCGGTTCCTCGGCCAGATGAGCAAAGAGTTTGTGCAGGTTCAGCCCGCCCTGATCCTCCGGCACGGCTGAGCCCAACTCGTCTCGATACGATCCCTTCTTGTGGCGATAGGCAAAGCTCTGCATCCAATGCGCCCAGCTGGTGGTGTGCAGATGCAGCAGGGTCACATCGGTCAATTCCACCTGCCCGGGGTTGTGGCGGCCGTTTTGCGCAACATTGTGGATCTTGATTGTCATGTCCTTTTGTCCCGTGCGCAGGAACATCTTTCCCGCCACATGGCTGACAAACCCGTTCTTCAGATAGGCGGCAAAATCCGGGTAGATCTCTGCCACGATCTGATCGCGTTTGGCCTTGTCGGAAATGAAGGACTTAAAGTGGATCAGGTCGCTGTCATCCACCGAGGCCATCGCTTCCGCTGGCCGGACCCGCGCCACCAAGCAGTCTTGGGGCAGGGCGGCCAATTGCGCATCGATGGACCGATCCGGCCACAGGAACTCGTCCACATCAATATGCAGAAGCCAATCAACCTTCTTGGCGCGATTATAGGCGTGCCGCACGTTGAAAGACTGCCGCGGCTGGTGCATCGGCGGTTTCTTCCCACGTGTCTTCTGCCAGTAATTGTCGCCGGTGCGGACAACCGTCAGTTGGGGATGCGGTTTCAGCTGGATTTTGGCCTCGGGATTGGCAGCATCCAGATAGATCCAGACATGCGCAGCCCCCAGCTCCAGATGATGGGCCACGAAGTTCAGAATGTCGACGGCGGGCGCTTTGATGGTTGCCACCACCCCCCAGGTCGGTGAAGTGCTCATTTCCGGGCCTGCTGACGCTCTTTCTTGGCCCGCATCTGCGCCAGCCGCCGGAACACCCCGCCGGGCTCCTCGATCAGCTCTTGCAGCAAATGGTCCACCAACGGCGCAATCACCGCGTCGCTTTTGCCCATCTCCCATATTGGTGTGATCACGTTGATGTCGAGCCCGCCGTGCATCAATGAAAATGGCTCCATATCCAGCGGTAGCCGCGTTTTTATGCGTTTGCCAAAGCCGTACTCCTTGCCGGGCTCCATCCCGCTGAAGGTGCGCTCAAACTCATAAAGTTTCATCATGCCAAACAGCATGCGCAGCCCTTGGCCAACCTCCCGCTGCGCCGGGGTCTCGCCGTGATCCGCAAAAGTCTGT
This sequence comes from Shimia sp. MIT1388, assembly GCF_047124445.1. Lineage (GTDB taxonomy): Bacteria > Pseudomonadota > Alphaproteobacteria > Rhodobacterales > Rhodobacteraceae > Shimia. Next base: position 4,303,866 of record NZ_CP138921.1, read on the forward strand.
ACTGAACTCACCAGCCAGCGCAGGTTCAATTCTGAAATCAGATGTGCGGACTCCTCGGCCCATATCCGGCAAAACAACGCGGCGGTTTGCGTCGGCTGGTCCCGCTTGCGCAGGTTGGAGATCAACTGCGCATTCAGGAAGGCCAATTCACTCAAGCCGACAAATTCTTCTGCAATCTGCCGTCGTTTGCGCGCCCAACTGGTGTTTGGATCGGCTGGCCCCTTTTGCGTTGCGCGCTCCGGTACAATCGCATTCCTCAGAACCGACAGGTTCACATCCAGGGACGGCAGGTCTTCTGGGCCAAAATCAAAGGGATCACGCCGGCCGTCGTAGCGTTCCATCATATAGGCGTAACCGCCCGGATAGGTGAGGGTTTTTTCTGACATGGCACGATGTTTGCACGGGGCGAAACCCCGTGCAATCGCAGAGTGTGTCAGACCATCATTTCCTTGGTCGCGCTTAGCGTGACATCCGGATAATCTCGGGCAACGCGGTCAATGTCCCACTGCAAACGGGTCAGGAACACCACGTCACCATCATTGTCGTAGCTGATATGCTGCTTGTTCATATCCGCAAACTTTTCAACCGCTTGGCGCTCACCGTGTACCCAACGGGCAGAGGTGAACTGGCTCTGTTCAAACCGCACGGGCAACCCGTATTCCATTTCGATCCGGCTGGCGAGCACTTCAAACTGAAGCTGGCCAACCACGCCCACAATGAATCCCGAACCAATCATCGGCTTGAAGACCTTCGCAGCGCCTTCTTCAGCAAACTGCATCAGCGCCTTTTCAAGGTGTTTGGCCTTCAGCGGGTCGCCCGCGCGGATGCCCTGCAGTAGTTCCGGTGCAAAGCTTGGAATGCCCGACACGCGCAGTGCTTCGCCTTCGGTCAGCGTGTCGCCGATGCGCAGCTGTCCGTGGTTGGGAATGCCAATGATGTCCCCGGCCCAGGCCTCTTCGGCCAACTCGCGGTCAGAGGCCAAAAACAACACCGGGTTGGAGATCGCCATCGGCTTTTTTGTCCGCACATGCGTGAGTTTCATGCCGCGCTTAAAGTGCCCCGAGGCCATGCGTACAAAGGCCACGCGGTCGCGGTGTTTCGGGTCCATATTGGCCTGAACCTTAAACACAAACCCAGCGACTTTCTTCTCCTCGGGTGCAATCTTGCGCGGCTCCGCGCTTTGCGCCTGCGGCTCAGGCCCGTAGGTTCCAATGCCGTCCATCAACTCCTTGACGCCAAAGGAATTGATCGCGGAGCCAAACCAGATCGGCGTCATATGCCCCTCAAGCACCGCCTGCGGGTCCAGCGCCGGCAGCAGCTCTTTGGCCATCTCAACCTCTTCGCGCAGCTGCTTCAGCAGGTGCTCTGGCACGTGATCGGCCAGTTTCGGGTCGTCCAACCCGTCAATCTGCACGCTTTCGGCCACCACGTTCCGGTCCGCCCGGTCCATCAACTCCAGCCGATCGTTGAGCATGTCATAGGTGCCCAGGAAGTCCCGGCCCACGCCAATCGGCCAGCTGGCAGGTGTCACGTCAATCGCAAGGTTTTCTTGGATTTCGTCAATAATATCGAAGGTATCACGACTTTCGCGGTCCATTTTGTTACAAAACGTCAAAATGGGCAGGTCGCGCAAACGGCATACTTCAAACAGTTTCTGCGTCTGGCTTTCCACACCTTTGGCGCCGTCAATCACCATCACGGCGGCATCCACTGCGGTCAGCGTCCGGTAGGTGTCTTCCGAAAAATCACTGTGGCCCGGTGTGTCCACCAGGTTGAAACGGAAGGTGCCAAAATCAAACGACATCGCAGAGGCCGACACGGAGATCCCGCGGTCCTTTTCCATCTGCATAAAGTCAGAGCGCGTGCGACGCGCCTCGCCCTTGGCCCGCACCTGACCGGCCATCTGAATCGCGCCGCCATACAGGAGGAACTTTTCGGTCAGTGTGGTCTTACCGGCGTCCGGGTGCGAGATGATCGCAAAAGTGCGACGTCGCGCAATCTCGGGCGGCAATTCGGGGCGGTTTGTCTGCGTGTCCAACATGTCCGCGCGTATAGGTCGCAAAGCGCCAATTCGCAAGGAAAAGCGGCGCGCCTTACTTGGAGGACGCCCGCTTCAAAAGCTCCACCGCGTCAGGACGATCCAGCAGGCTTTCATGCACCTCAAGGTGTGCCTGAGGCATGCCGCGCGCCGCATTGGATGCTGGACGCAGGCGTTCTTTCACCTCTTCCGGCACTGCAGGGCGAGTGCGCGTGTCCATCTGCATGGTTTCCGCCGAAATCCCCTCGGCAAAAATGATCTGATGGGTGTCAAACATGATCTGGTAGTAGTCCACAAACCCGCCTTCGTCGGCGAAGACCGTGTCCCCATTCACCAGATGCCGCGCTTTGATCAGAAGCTCGCTGCGCCCCACACCAATGTGGTCATGGCGCTGATAGACAAACAGCCGGTGATCCGGGCTCACTCGCAGATCCTGCGTGTTGTTTAGAGTGCCCGCGGTAATCACGATCGGGGCAAACTCGCCGCTGGCACGCTGCACGGCGTGTCCAATCCAACGCACTTCCTGCGGGCCATCATCCCGCGTCAACACGCGATCGCCCACGGACAAGTCTTCCACCCGACGCTGTTCGCCTGTGGCCATGGTGATGCGAGTGCCACCAGTGAAACTCACACAGGCCAGCTGCGCCAGCTTGGTGGAGGCCGCGCCACGATCAATGCCCACAAGCACGTAGTCACATTTGGGCGTCAGCGGGGCCAATGGCGCGCCGTAGACTTCCACCACACCGCCGTCGTCGTCCACTTCGACAAGAACCAGCACCTCAATGGTGTCACCGCTTGGCGGCATAAACGTGGCCACACAATCCAGATACACCCGCGCGTCTTTGGTGCCGAGGCTGTAATCGCTGGCAATGAAATGCTGTCCGTCGCTGTCGGTGCGCAGCGCAAGGCTCTGTTCTTCCGCATCTTGGTTCAGCGTATAAATATCGTCTGGCACCAGTTCTTCCGCAAAAGACAGGGAATCACCAAGGTTCGCCCCATCCATCACCACAAAGGCATCCGCCGGATAAACCGGTAGGCGTTGGGAGGGTTGGGAGCTGTCTTGGACTTGGGACGTCATAACTTACCTACTTTAGTGTACTGCACGCTTTCTTTGAACAAGTGAAGTGACACGCAAATGTGGCAGCACAATGCCATAGCCCCGGCATTATACTGGCATCATTCCTAATTTGGGTATTTCTTACCCCCACAACAACGGGGAGATTCGCATGGAATTGGGAATTAAAGGTAAACGCGCACTGGTTTGTGCGTCCTCAAAAGGTCTTGGTTTGGGCTGTGCTCGCGCTCTGGCTGCGGAAGGTGTCGATCTGATCATGAACGCGCGCGGCGTTGAAGCGCTTGAGGCCGCCGCCGCTGACATCCGGTCCGAATTTGGTGTGGATGTTCAGGCAATTGCCTGTGACGTGACCACCACTGAGGGCCAAGCCAAACTGATTGAAGCTGCGCAAGGCGTGGATATTCTGGTCAACAATGCCGGCGGCCCGCCTCCAGGCATGTGGACCGATTGGGACCGTGACGATTTCATTTCCGCCTTGGACGCCAACATGCTTGCCCCCATTGCGCTGATCAAAGCGCTTGTTCCGGGCATGATGGAACGAGGCTGGGGCCGCGTGGTGAACATCACTTCTGTCTCGGTCAAGTCCCCGATTCCGGTGCTGGGCTTGTCCAACGCCGCCCGCGCAGGCCTCACTGGCTATGTCGCAGGCACCGCGCGTCAGGTGGCGGGTAAAGGCGTTACCATCAACAACCTGCTGCCAGGCATCCACGCCACCGACCGCGCCGTGTCTCTAGACAAGGCTGTGACCGAGCAACAGGGCATCTCCATGGAAGAGGCAAAGGCCCAACGTGCCGCCACCATCCCCGCCGGCCGCTACGGTACCTCAGATGAGTTTGGCGCCACCTGTGCCTTCCTGTGTTCCCATCACGCAGGCTTTATCGTCGGGCAGAATGTTCTGCTGGACGGCGGTGCCTTCGCATCTGCTATGTAAGCGCGAGTAAGTAACTAAATGGCGCGAGGTGTGGGTGTGTCCCAGGGTTTTTCTCTGAAAGATGAGTTGTTTAACGCAGATAGTCTCGGCGATCTGGCGGCAGAGTTTGCCGCCGGAGTGCCTGGGTTCGATGGTGAGGACTTTCATCAAGAAGTTGTGGCAGGGCTTCAGGGGCGCGAGCTCATGGAGCGTATGGAATGGATTGCCGACTGCATCGAAAAACGCCTCGCGCCAGACTTCCCCGAAATGGCGGACCAGCTTGAGGCGGCCATGCCTCCCGCGCTTGATCCAACTCTGAAGGACGATGACTTTGGTCGCTTCATCCATGCTGTGCCTGGCATTCTTGCCACCCGCCACGGAGTCGAAGAGCACCGCGATCGGGCGCTGGACTTGCTGGAAGAGGCGACCAAGCGCTTCTCCATGGAGTTCTACATCCGCGCATTTATAAACCGTTGGCCGGAGGAAACCTTTGCCCGCCTGCATGACTGGGCCGAGAATGCCAACTACCACGTCCGCCGTCTGGTGAGCGAAGGCACCCGACCCAAATTGCCTTGGGCAAAGAAGATCGACATCGATCCGATGTCCACGCTGCCTCTCCTGGCAAAATTGCATGCCGATCCAACGCGCTACGTGACCCGGTCGGTGTCCAACCACCTCAATGACATTTCCAAACTCTCCACCGACACGGTGGTCAGCCAGCTTTCCGACTGGAAAGAGCAGGGCGAGCAGGCCACCAAAGAACTGGACTGGATGACGCGCCACTCCCTGCGCACAGCCGTCAAAGCAGGCCATTCCGGCGCGCTGTCGATGCTGGGGTTCCACGCAGACGCGCCCATCACTTTGGATAGCCTTTCGGTCGGCGGCGACAGCATCCAGATCGGCGACGCATTACAAGTCGAAACAACACTGTCCACGGAGGGCACATCCCCTGTGCCGGTGATGGTCGACTATGTGCTGAGTTTCCATCGCCCCAACGGGCGCGGCAGTGACAAGGTCTTTAAGCTCAAGCAAGGCAAAATCCCTGCTGGAAAGTCACTCACACTGGCCAAAAAGCATCCGCTCAAAGCCAACGCCAGCACATTTCAACTACATCCCGGCCCGCACAAGCTGGCCATTCAGGTCAACGGTCGTGTGCTTGGGGATGTGGCGTTTAACCTGACGGATCCGACGTAACCCTCTGACGTTTCATCACGTTTCTGTGGGGCGGCTAGCCTGACCTCTGGCCGCCTGCTAGGTCGGTTTCAATTCTGAACGGGACACGACCATGCACGCCGCCACACTCATCACCATATTCGCCGCTATCCTTTTGCTCAGCCTTGTTGTCGCCCCGAAACGGGCCACAGTTGTGGGCTTCTTTGGCGGGCAGACCGCAGAAGGGCAGGCGCCGTCGCTGTGGACCTTGGTGCTGTCGCAGGTCACCACCTGGATCTTCGCCCGGTCCCTGATGAATGCCGCCATCCTAGGTTTCTACTACGGAATTGCGGGCACCTTGGCCTACGCGGCTTACTACGCGTCCTTCCTGACAGGAGGCTACATCGTGAACCGTATGCGCGTGCAGGGCGCCGGCTCGGTGCAGGACTGGCTCACCTCGCGCTTTGGCACCCCCGGCACCACTGCCTACAACGTGGTGATTGCGCTGCGGCTTTTGTCCGAAGTGTTCGCCAATTTGCTGGTCGTTGGCTTGATCTTCAGCGCGGCGCTGCCTGAGGTTGCCAATGCGGGCACCATCTCCATCCTGATCGTTGGTGTGGTCGCGCTGGCTTACTCCGCATGGGGTGGGCTCTCCGCTGCCTTGCGCACCGACGTCATGCAGATGCTGCTGTTTCTTGTTGTGTTTGGCATCGCCTTTGTTGCGCTGGTGCTGCGCCCTGAGTTCGATCTCGGTGCTGTCCTCACAGCGCCTGGTGCCTCTGGCCCGCACAACGGCTGGGTGCTTCTGCTGGTCGCCGCGCTTCAGGTGTTTTCCTATCCTGTACATGACCCGGTGATGATGGACCGCGGCTTCCTCGCGGATCGCGACACCACCCGCAAAAGCTTCCTGCACGCTTTCTGGCTGTCCACGCTTTGCATCATCGCGTTTGGTTTCTTTGGCATTCAGGCCTCGCTTGAGGGCGCCGCTTATGAAGGTCAGTTGATCGGCACCTGGAGCACGATGTTCCCAACTTGGGTCTTCACCTTGCTGATCCTCTCGCTCTTGGTGTCTGCACTATCCACACTGGACTCCGCGCTGAGCTCCGCCGCCCGTCTGGTGGTCGAGGAACTCAAACTCGCGCCGCGCACGCTGGTTGGCGGCCGTGTTGCCATGTTGGTCTTTGCTCTCGCTGGTGGCGCGCTGACCCTTTGGGGCAACCAAACCCTATTTGATGCCGTTGCCGTGTCCGGCACTGCTTCGATGTTCCTCACCCCTGTACTGGTTGCCAGCCTGATCGGCGGCCGGGACGTCCCGCTCTGGTCCTACATGGCCTGCTTCTTCGCGGCGCTTTACGGCGCCGCTGCCTATATGTTTCGCGATACGGAATTTGTAGCCCAGTTCCTGTATGATGGTCACAAATACGAGCAGCTCCTGCAGATCTGCGTCATCGTTCTGGCCGTCGGATTTGCCGCAGTCCTGATCGGGAGCCGCAGGGTTGAAGCACGGGTAGGGGGCTGATACACCACTGCGAAACCCGATGAAAAACATCGGGGATTGCAAGAGGCCTCCCGTGCAGCTGACATCTACTTCGACGCCACCACGTTTGGAAATCCGCAACCTGCGCCGCCGCTTTGGCAACCGGCAGGTTGTGGACGATGTGTCTCTGACGTTGCAATCGGGCAAGGTCACCTGCCTGCTTGGTCCGTCCGGCTGTGGCAAGTCCACCACCCTGCGCATGATCGCCGGTGTGGACATGCAAGACAGCGGCGAAATCTATGTGGATGGCAAGCTGATCTGTGACACCGTGTTTCGCATCCCGCCGGAACGCCGTCAGATTGGCTTGATGTTTCAAGACTTTGCGCTCTTCCCACACCTCTCGGTGAGCGATAACGTCGCCTTTGGCCTCAAAGGCAGCAAAGACGAAAAACGCGCCCGCGTTGAGGAACTTCTGGCGAAGGTGAACCTCGGTTGGGCCATCGACAAGTACCCGCACCTACTGTCGGGTGGCGAGCAACAGCGTATTGCCTTGGCCCGTGCCTTGGCCCCACGACCGCGCATCATGCTGATGGATGAGCCGTTCTCCGGCCTCGACAACCGTCTGCGCGACGGCATCCGCGACGAGACTTTAGCGGTGCTCAAAGAAGAAGACACCGCCGTGTTGCTGGTCACGCACGAGCCGGAAGAGGCCATGCGTATGGCTGACGAAATTGCGCTGATGCGCGACGGTGTCATCGTCCAACAGGGCGCCCCGTACAACATCTACAACGCGCCCAAGGACAAGCAAGCGGTGGCGTTTTTCAGCGACATCAACGTGATTCGTTCGGTGAGCAACGGCGCACTCACGGAAACGCCTTTTGGTCAGTTCCTGACACCCGGCCTTGCGGACGGCGCGCCGGTCGAAATTGTCATTCGTCCACAGCACTTGAAGCTGGACTTTGATCGTCAGGGTAAAGGCCCGCTGCCCACGCCATCAGACGGCGTTGCCGCGCGTGGCATCGTGACCCGCGCCCGCTTCATGGGCAACGAGAGCCTCGTGGAGTTCAAAATGGACCATGATGGCTCCGCACTTAAGGTCACCGTGCCGAATGTGTTCCTGCCCAAAGAAGGCACGCCGCTCTGGCTCACAATCCGCCGCGACCGCTGTTTTGTCTTCCCCGCTGAGACCTGAAACGTCTTAGCTCTGGGCGAGAAAATCCTTGAGGCTCTTGCCCGGTTCCTCAACAAACAAGCTTGGCAACACAGTCAGTTCGGCAATCTGATCCACCCGGATTTTTGCAAACCCGCCAAGAGTTTCGTCCCAGACACCCAACGTCCACACGCGCCCCCAATAGTCGAGCTTCAGAGGGCGCACGTCCCGCTCGCCCTCATCCGTACTGGTGATCCGCAGCTTTTGCCGTGCCCGAATGGCTTCGCGCAGCGGTTCAAGGTATTGCAGGGCCTGAGTAGTTTCCGCAAACGGGTACGCGGCGAAGCCAAAGCCGTGGCTCACACCGCCAATCTCCTCCGGCAAAACCGCGTCAATCTTCGCGCTCAGACTTTCGGCTGCCGCCCGCAATGGCCCTTCCATGCCGGTGCCAACCACCTCCAACCCAATATGCAGCGCTTCTAATTCCTCTTCGGTCAGGTTCAACGGCGGCAATGTCAATACCGCCTTCGCACGATACCCTGTGCCGCGTTCGCCTTCGATGGCCACGCCGCTGTTCGCCAAGGTTTGCATGTCGCGATAGATCGTCCGCAAAGACACCTGCATCGCCGCCGCCAAATCCTCGGCGCGGTGCAAGCCACCATCCTTCAGAATTTCCATCAATCCATAGAGCCGATCCGAGCGGTTTTGAGAGCTGGCCATAACCTGTGATTCTCCGACTTCCTGCCAAAATAATGACAACTGCCACAATAATGGCAAAATGGACCGCAAAAACCCCAAATATCCCGTCACACTCCCGTTAATCCGCCTTTTGCCCCCGCGTCCGGCGCGTTAGGACTTTGCCATGAGACTTAGGCGGCCTTTGTGCCACCGACCAAGGGAGACAAAGTCATGTTGAACAATATCGGCCTGCCCGGCATCCTTCTGATCGCGGTTGTGGTTCTTGTCCTGTTTGGACGCGGCAAAATCAGCGGCATCATGGGCGAAGTTGGCAAAGGCATCACCTCGTTCAAAAAAGGCGTGAACGAAGGCGCCAAAGAACTTGAGGAAGAAGCGGCAGACGCGGCCAAGGACGTGACGCCGGCTGACGAAAAAGACAAAGCCTAAGCCGGGCGATCCAAGATGTTTGATCTGGGTTGGACCGAGCTTCTGCTCATTGGCATCGTGGCGCTCATCGTGGTGGGGCCCAAAGACCTGCCGGTGATGTTCCGCACGGTGGGGCGTTTTGTCGGCAAAGCCAAAGGCATGGCGCGGGAATTTTCCTCTGCCATGAATCAGGCGGCGGATCAGGCAGGCGTCAAGGATGTGACCGACACCCTGAAAGGGGCCACCGATGGGTTGGACAAGGTCACCAATCCTTTGAAATCGGCCACTGATGCGCTCAACGATTCCGTGGGGGAAGTGAAACGCTCCATGTCCTATGAGCCGGGCGCTGAGACCACACGCCTGTCCAAGGAGCGCGCGGAAGCGGCGGAGAAGATCCGCCAGAAATCCGCCGAAATGGCGCAAGAACGTCTGGACCGGGAAGCCGCTGAAAAGGCCGCTGCCGAGGACGCCGAGAAAGCCGCTCGCAAACAAGCGCGCAGCTATGATCCGGCCCCAACGCCCCCGGCCAAGACCGCCGCGAAGAAGGATGAGGCATGAGCTCAACTGACGAAATCGAAGACAGCTCCGCCCCGCTGATCGAGCACCTGGCGGAGCTGCGCACGCGGCTCATTCGCTCTGTGCTGGCCTTTCTGGTGGGCATGGTGTTGGCCTTTGTGGTCGCAGAACCAACACTGCAATTCTTGTTGGGCCCCATTGAGGAAACCCTGCGCGCGCTGGGCGATCCATCGCCAACGATGCAGTACACCTCGCCGCAGGAATACCTCTTCACACTGTTCCGCATCTCCATGGTAGGGGGCTTTGTGCTGGCGTTCCCGGTGATCGCGTTCCAGCTGTGGCGCTTCGTGGCGCCGGGTCTGTACAAAAACGAGCGTGGGGCTTTCCTACCTTTCATGATTGCCTCGCCCTTCATGTTTATGCTCGGCGCGGCCTTTGCGCATTTCGTTGTGACCCCGCTGGCGATGGCCTTCTTTTTGGGCTTCACCGATGTGAGCTCGATCTTTGCCAACCTGCTCGCCAGCACGACAAGCGACATGCCCGCTGGCTCTGTTGTGGTTCCTGAAACCGACAGCGGCATTAAGATTACCTTCTTTGGTAAGGTGAACGAAAGCTTGGACATCTCGCTGAAATTCATCATGGCCTTTGGCCTCTGCTTCCAGCTGCCAGTTCTGTTAACGCTTATGGGCAAGGCTGGCCTGGTGAACGCGGAAGGCCTCGGCCGCGTGCGCAAATACGCTATGGTGGGCATTCTGGTACTGGCCGCCTTGGTCACTCCCCCAGACGTCACCACACAGCTGATCCTGTTTGTGGTGGTCTACGGCCTCTACGAAGTCTCGATCTTCCTGGTGCGCCGCGTGGACAAGCAACGCGTCGCCAAGCTCAAAGCCGAAGGTGTCTACTTTGAAGATGACGAAGAAGGTGAAGACGAGGCAGACATCGCCGACGCGGAAAGCCACAAGTAAGCCTGTCTCAGGCTGAGAGTTTGGGTGCATCCCTTTTGGGGTGCACCTTTTTCTTTGGCCTCTTGTTGTCCCGCCACGAACATGGTCTGTATCGCCCGAAGACAGCAGGAGGCCCGCCATGGATGACACCACTTTGACCCGCATCGCCGAGGCGTTGGAACGCATGGCACCGGCCCCCATGACTGCGCCGGATTTCGCTGCCGCCGATGGGTTTGTCTGGCATGTGGATCCGGACCGACTGGAGCCTGTGGCCAAGATCAACCGCGTGTCTCTCGACTTGCTGGTCGGCATCGACCGCTCCCGGGACACGCTGCTGGACAACACCCGCCAATTTGCGCGCGGACTGCCCGCCAACAACGCCCTGCTTTGGGGCGCGCGGGGCATGGGAAAATCCTCCGTCGTGAAAGCTGTGCACGCTCAAGTCATTGCTGAAGGCCTGCCGCTCAAGATCGTAGAGCTGCAACGCGAAGACCTACCTTCTGTAGCACGGCTCCTGAACCTCCTGCGCGCCAGCGAGGAACGCTTCCTGCTGTTCTGTGACGACCTCAGCTTTAGCCACGATGACCAGCACTACAAATCGCTCAAGGCCGTGCTGGACGGCGGCATTGAAGGGCGGCCTGACAATGTGGTGTTCTACGCCACCTCCAACCGCCGCCACCTGATGCCGCGCGACATGATCGAAAACGAACGCAGCTCGGCGATCAACCCGTCTGAGGCTGTAGAAGAGAAAGTCTCCCTGTCCGACCGCTTTGGCCTCTGGCTGGGTTTCCACCCATGCTCGCAGGACCAATATCTCGCGATGATCGATGGCTACTGCACCGCTCATGGCGTGACTGTGGACGCAGAGCGCCTGCGCGCGGAGGCCATCGAATGGCAAGCCACACGCGGCGCCCGCTCTGGCCGTGTCGCGTGGCAGTTCTTTGTTGATTTGGCAGGTCGCGAGGGCGTCGCGTTGGAATAACGGCGACGCCTTTCGCGCTTATTTGAGGTAGGGGGCCGGGTCGACGCTGTCAAAGCCCTCGCGCACCTCAAAGTGCACAAAGCTGTTCTCCGCAGGCAGCACAGCCATGCTTTGCCCGCGCTTTACGCTGGCACCCTTTTTCACCTTCACACCGTCCACGTTGTAGTAGACCGTCATCAGGTTGTTGGGGTGGCGCACCACCAGAATGGTCACGTCATCCGCGTCTTTGGTGATCGCCGCTACTGTGCCATCTGCCGCTGCAGACACCGGTGCGCCAGCCTCGGCCGCAATGTCGATGCCGTTGTTTTTGCCTTTGGAGTAGGGGCGGATCACCTTGCCGGACACCGGGTAGCTCATCGCAGCTTTGCTCGCGCTCTGCTGCTGCGCAAGGTTTGGGCTCTCTGGTTTTGCGACTGGTGTCGCGGCCGCCACGGTGTTGTCTTCCGGCAAAGGCTTGGAGGCGCTTGGCGGGGTAGGCGTTGGCGAGCCTTCGCCCGGTTTGGTGGTTGTCGCTGCCGCGGTCGCCGCCGCGGCTTTGCGCTTGGCTTCCGCTTCCGGGTCCACTGGCGGGATCAGCAGGATCTGGTTTTCACGAATGGTGAAATCGCTGCCCAACCCGTTCCACTCTGCCAAAGACCGCACGGAGACGTTATAGAGTCGCGCAATGGTAAAGGCCGTCTCGCCGCGTTTCACCTTATGGCGCACCGGCTCCACACCTGTCTGCCCACCGGGTTTTGGCGTCGCCACCGGCTGCAGGGTCTCGGTCTCAACAGACGTGTCGGCGTTGTTGATAGCACCACCCGCCAGCGCAGCAATGTCCACGCCGCCCGGCGCGGTCACCATGCCGGTGCCGCCCGTCGCGGCAGACGGCTCCGCCACGCGGCGGGGCAGGGTAACCACTTCGCCCTCACGCAGCTGCGCGTCCAACGCGATGCCGTTTGTGCGGCTCAACTCTTCGGCCGGAATGCCCACGCGCTGGGACACATCCGCCAGCGTGTCGCCCCGTTTGGCCACCGCCACCTGATAACTTGGATAAGAGATCACACCGCGATCATCCGGTTCAGGCCGGGTTGCAGTGGCGGTTTGTGCCGCCTCAGTGGTGTCCAATCCGCCGCCGAGGTCTCCCCGGAAGTCGTAATCCAGCGTGTCCAAACAGCCGCTCATCACGGTCAGCGCCAGCCCTGCGCCGATCAACCGGGTGTTCTTGGATGAGAAAACTGCCATCTCGATGTCCTCACATGCGGCGCCCTGTTACCGGGGGTCTGCTGCCAATGCCGCGTCTGTTGTTCGCTTCGTTAAGCTTCCAAATGGGCGAGCCGTCACCCTTTGCCAAGGGGAAAGCCCAATCAAATCAATCATTCTCTCGCGCGACGCCCTCAAGCAATGGCACAAAACGCACCGAGCGCAATTCGTCATAGTCCAGCCCGTTTTCCGTTTTGCGCACCCGAATGAGGCTCTGCACCGCATCCGACTGCCCCACGGGCACCACCATAATACCGCCGATCTTCAGTTGCGCCAAGAGGGGGCCGGGTGGGTCCTCTGCGGCGGCGGTCACAATGATCTTGTCAAACGGTGCCTGATCCGGAAGTCCAAAGCTGCCATCGCTGATCAGGGAGGTGATATTCACGATGCCCAGCTGGTCAAAAATCACCCGCGCTTCCTGCACCAGCCGCTTATGCCGGTCCACCGTATAGACCCGCCGCGCCAGATGGCTGAGGATTGCGGCCTGATAGCCAGACCCGGTGCCCACTTCGAGCACCTTGTCGCGTGGGGTCAGCTCTAACGCTTGCGTCATCAACCCAACCACGGAGGGCTGCGAGATGGTCTGCCCGCAGGCAATCGGCAGCGGCGTGTCTTCATACGCCCGCTCGGCAAACAGGCCCCGCACAAACAACCCGCGGTCCACTTGTTCCATCGCGGTCAGCACAGCAGGCTCCGTCACCCCACGCGAACGCAGGGCAAACAGGAACTGCATTTTGCGTTCAGCAAGCGCGTCAGGGTCGGTCATTCAATGCCTTTCAGCGCCGCAAGTGTGTCATGTGCCGTGAGGTCTGCGCGCATCGGCGTCACCGAGGTGTAGCCATCAAGGTTGACGGTCGCATCCGTGCCCTCGCCAGACGGGTTCTGCTGATCACCGCCCCGGGCCCACAGGAAGCGACGCCCAGACGGTGCGTTGTGCGGTTCAACCGAAAACTTGGTGCCTTGGCGTAAGCCCTGCGCCACAACCCGCGTGCCTTTGACGTCTTTGGCCAGAACAGGCGGGAAGTTCACGTTGTAAAACAAGCCATAGGGATGGTTGTTGGCCGGATTTGCATCAAGGATCTTACGCACAACCGCGGCCCCAAATGCGCCCGCGGCCTCAAACGGATCGTCGGCGGTGAAGTTTTTCGGCCCCAGAAACTGTGACAGCGCAAAAGACGGGATGCCCTGCAACGCGCCTTCAATCGCCGCCCCCAAGGTGCCGGAATACAGCGCGTTTTCGGCAGAGTTGTTGCCCCGGTTCACGCCGGACAGGATCAACTCAGGTGGCGCGTCCTTCATAACGTCATGCACGCCGGCCAGCACGCAATCCGCCGGGCTGCCTTCGGCCGCATAGCGCCGTTCGCCCATTTGGGCGATCATCGTTGGATGGGTGTAGCTGATGCAATGGCCCACACCGGATTGCTCAAACGCAGGCGCCACACACCAGACTTCGCCATCCGGTCCGGCCAGCTCCGCTGCAATCCGCTCCAGAACGGCCAGTCCCGGCGCGTTGATACCGTCGTCATTGGTGATGAGAATACGCATATGCCTGCCCCAATTGTCTGCTGACATCCTGTCTAGTGGAGCCATGCAAAGGGGGCAAGGCACGTGGTGTCGCTGGCCTCAATCGTTGCGGTGATGCCAGCGTTTTGAGCCTTAAAGGCCGATCTCGGCCATCAAGCGCGCCGCTTCCTCGCGGGGATGCACAAGGCTGTCCTTGTCTTCGCCAGGGAAGAACCGCGCACGGGTGCCGGTGGGCATGCCGCGTGGGCTGAGGATCGACACGGTTGGGCCGATATTGGTGGTCTCTGCTTGCCAGCTTTTGGCCAGTGCGATCTGCGCCGCCTTGGTAGCACCATATGAGCCAAAGAACTTCTCGCCGGCGTGGTTGTCCTCAAAGAACACCGCATGGCCCGTATCGCCCAGCAGCGGGCTCATGAACGGGATCAGGCGCGCCACAGCGTCCACATTGATCGACAGCGACTTCTGCCAGTCTTTGGCATCGATATGATCGGTGGGTGTCAATGGCGCACCATGCGCCGCCGTGTGGATCCACAGGTCCACTTTGCCCCAACGATCATGGATTGAGCGGCACAGCTGCGCCATGGCATCGGCATTGGTGATGTCCATCGGTGCCAGGGTGGATTTGCCCCCCTTGGCCTGAATGCGATCGTCCAGATCTTCCAGCGCACCGGTGGTGCGGGCCACCGCCACCACGTGGTAAGCGGGCACAAGCGCCTCTGCAAAAGCGGCACCAAGGCCGCGGGATGCGCCGGTGATCAGCGCGATTTTCTCGCCGGAGGCGTCGGGGGTGTTGGACGTATCACTCATAGGCCGATGCAATGCGACCAAAGCGGCACAAGGTCAAGAGGCAAGCAAGTCGCAGGGGGGGACAGGAACGGCCATCTCCCCGCGCGACTTGGGGGATTAGTTGGGCATCGACAAACGTGTCGTGCCGTGGCCTGCGTTGAGCACCACATTGTCTTCGCCAATGGCCACCACTTTGCCGGAGGGCGTGCGGTCGCCAAGTTCAACGCGCAGGGTTTTGCCCCCAGCGGTCATCAACAAGGCGCGTGGGTTTTTCGGACTGCCCATCACGCCAATCAAAGTCAGGCGGGAGCGGTTCTTCAGCACACCGGATTGCGTGGCCTGCGCGGCCACGTGGGAAGGAGTCTTGGAGGACATGATACTGCCTGTGTTTGTGAGCGGTGGCGGCTATATAGTTGGAGGGTCGTGAGCCGCCAGACAGGCGTAGCGTATTTGTAGTTAAGGACCGCTAAACAGGCGGTCGATTGCCAAAGAAAAAAGGCGAATGTGGCGGATTTCAGCCCATCAGGTGCGGACGCAGGTCCTCGCCACAAGCCGCGTATATTTCCAGCAGTTGATCAAAAGAAATACCCTCTGCCTGTGCTTGTGCCAGCGGTCCTGCAATGGCCGTCAGATGGGGTCTTTCGGCGCCTGATTCTGCCGGTTTCAAGGCACAGGCAATCGGCTCGTCGCTCTCAAACAGCGGCAGGTCATTCATCAACCAGGCTGCGGCTCCTGCAAAACCGGTGTCCTCGCCCGTTGCATCCAGCACGTAGGCTTTGAAGTCTTCCACCGCCAGGCTGGCCCATGCGCCAAACAGGAAGACTTCGTCGCTGCCGCGAACGGGTAGGGGTACCACGCAATGGACAAAGCGCAGATCCTCAAACACACAGAGGTCGGCGGTCAACACATCGTCGCCGACGGTCAGTGTGTCACCGTCACCATCAGTTAACGGGCCATGCGGCCAGCAATCTGGCTGTCCAAAGCCCATATCAACAATGCCGCCGAAGCTACGCCCGCAACATTTGCAGGCGTAGGTGGGATCGTTCAACCGCTGCCAGCGGCTATCAAGCGCCAGCAGGTTCACGCGCTCACCCCTGAGAGGTTGCCAAAGTGGCACCGTTCCAGCTTGCGCCGGGCGTTGGAGCCTCTTCGATCTTTTTGCTTACCCGGCTGCTGCCTTCGAGCGCAGCTAGATACTCCGGCGTCACGCCGCCGGTGATGTAGTTGCCATCAAAGCAGGAGCAATCAAACTGGTCGATCTCCGGGTTGCCTTCCTTCGTGGCCCAGATCAGGTCTTCCAGTTTTTGATAGAACAACGCATCCGCACCAAGTTCTTCGCGGATATCTTCCACGCTTTTGCCGTTGGCAATCAGCTCGTGTTTGGTGGGCATGTCGATGCCATACACGTTTGGATGCGCCACGGGTGGGGAGGCCGAGGCAATGTAGACCTTCTTCGCGCCTGCCTCGCGGCACATTTGCACGATCTTCTTGATGGTGTTGCCACGCACAATGCTGTCGTCAATCAACAGGATGTTGCGGCCCTCCATCTCGCGCGGGATGGCGTTCAGCTTCCGGCGCACGGACTTCTGACGCTCTTCCTGACCCGGCATAATAAACGTTCGGCCCACGTAACGGTTTTTCACCAGTG
This sequence comes from Shimia sp. MIT1388, assembly GCF_047124445.1. GTDB lineage: Bacteria > Pseudomonadota > Alphaproteobacteria > Rhodobacterales > Rhodobacteraceae > Shimia. The sequence goes on from NZ_CP138921.1 coordinate 4,320,414, forward strand.
CCTCACGATAGCGGATGCCGGTGATGTTGCTGACTTCCAGCGCCACAGGGCGCGCACTGTCCGGCACTGGGATGATCGCGTCGATGTCCAGACCGCTCTCTTGCACCTGTTTGGCGAGTGTTTTGCCCATGCGGATCTGCGCCTGATACACAGACACACCGTCAAGCACGCTGTCCGGCCGCGCCAGATACACATATTCAAAGATGCAAGGTGTCAGCTTGCCTTCGACCGCCTGGAACTCATGCAGGTTGCCGTCCAGATCAACCAGCATCGCCTCACCTGGCTTCAGGTCGCGCAATTTATCAAAACCGTTGATGCCAAAAGCCACATCCTCAGAGGCAAATGCATAATCGTCGCCATCACCTTCTGCATCTCGCTTTGCAACGGAAAGCGGGCGAATGCCGTGGGGGTCGCGGAACGCCAGCATGCCCACACCGGCAATCAGGCAGACCACGGAATAGGCACCTTGCACGCGTTCCATGGTCATTTTCACACCGGCAAAGATGTTGCGGATCGCATCGGCGCTGCCGTTGACTTTGATGGCATCGGCGACTTTGTCCGCCAATACGTTGAGCAGGATTTCACTGTCAGAGGTGGTCCGCAGATGGCGGGAATATTTCCCGGTCACCTTCTCGCGCTGTGCCTCGGTGTTGGTGATATTGCCGTTGTGCACCAGATAGATGCCATACGGCGCGTTTACAAAAAACGGTTGCGCCTCAGACGCTGACAGGCTGCCCGCGGTTGGATAGCGCACATGGCCCATGCCAATGCGGCCCGTCAGGGTTTCCGCATCGGACGGTTGAAACACGTCTTTGACCAAACCATTGGCCTTGCGCTCGCGAAAGAAGCCGCCTGTGTAGGTCACCACACCCGAGGCATCTTGCCCCCGGTGCTGCAACATCAAGAGACCATCGTAGATCTCTCCAAAGACGTCATGGTTTCGGTTGGCGATCCCCAAAATTCCGCACACGGGCAGGGCTCCCTTCGTCAGGTTAGGCTAATGTGAGTGAGGCTGCGCAGCGAGGCACCAAAGGCGCAAGTCGTGAAGGGATACATCGCAGGCGGACAAGCCTTTGCTGTGCGCGGGTTGCGCCAGCTGAAAGGGTGGAAAAAACCACTGTCCACAGGGAGGCTCCGAATCCTGTTCTCGTGCTATGGCCTCTCTTAAGCGGTCCGCCCCGCCGTGTCACGAAAGGATCACAAATCAATTAGGCAAAATTCAGGGACAACTCAGGACGGCCGCCTCCCCTTTATGTGAGGGCAAAAGATCGAAGCGATGGGTCATTACCATTGTTTTATCTTCTTCCAGCAAAAAAAACATCCATTGCCCGGGAACAAGCTCGATCTCGTCTTCCAATGTGTACCCAACAAAAAAGGCGTGAGTGCCGGCTGGGGCGGTGACGGCCCAACTTTGGTCCGTACGCGCCTCTGGCCCCATAGGGGGGTGCGCAACAACTGCACGATAGTTTTTTGAATGCGCCGCGCTTTTTGAATAGAGAACAACGCCAAAGGACGTGCCTATTGAGGGGACAAAAGAGCTGCTGTCGGGCAAAATCTTGATGTCTGTCGCGGAGCCTTGCAGGACTTCACCGTCTATCGTGTCCTGCCCGGACAACACCGAAAGCTGTCTATCACCACAAACAATTCCAGCGCCCAAAGCTCCAAGCGACGTGTCGACGTAAATAGGCTCATCCGCTCTTGGTGGAATGGCGAATACTGCGCTCAGTATCCATAGGCTGCGCTTGATGGCGTCCAGAACCGCCCAAAATTACATCATTGCGAAAACTCTACGCCTTTTTCGCCATCCGGATCAGCACCAGCACCACCGCCGCGCCCAGCATCGATTGAAACACCGAGCTGAAAAAGCCGCCTCCAAAAGAGAAGCCCAAGACCGGCAGCACAAAATTGGCCAAGATCGCGCCTCCGATGCCAAGGATCACATTGCCAATCAGGCCAAACCCGCCGCCGCGCACCAGTTTGCCCGCCAACCAACCGGCCAAGCCGCCAATGATCACCGCGCTGAAAATGCCGGAAAACAGCTGTGCGTCTGGGGTGCCATCCATGGTGTCTCTCCTTAGGAGCAGCTCAACTCAGCTGCGTTTCCAGATGTTTGATGCGTTTTTGGACCAGATCAATATGCATCCGCGCGTGATAAGCCGTCTGCCGGTAGGCTGGCGGCAATTTTAGTTGCGAAATCCGGTGATCCACCTCTTCCAACTCCTCGGCCATGCCGGCCAGTTCCGCTGCCGTGCATTTCGGTCCCATCTGCGCCTCGATCTCGCGAATGCGGCCGTAGTGTTTCCACACCTGCCAGCCACGGAAATAGGCATAGACCATGGGCAACACCCGCAAGAGCGGCAAGAGCAGGAACAGGATCGGCAGGGTCAGCAGGAAAACGCGATTGACCTGCGCCGCCATCCAATAGGGCAGAAGGTTGTGCCATGTGCTTGGCCCGTCCTCGATCAATTGCCGCGCCACGTTGTTCTCAGGGATGCCTATGCCGCGTGGCTCCGGAAACGTGCCGCGCGGCGTCAACGCGTCGTGCCCGCGATGCAGTTCTTTGGCTGCCATGGTCAATCGGTTTACCAGTGCCGGATGCAGCTTTGGATCAATCACCAACTGCGCTTTTAACGCCAACAATTGCCGCGCCTCGCTCGGCTGCACCGGGTTTAGCGAGACGCCCCCCGTAGGGACCTCCACCAGATCCGCATAGTCCAGATGCCGGGCAATGGCGTCAGTATAGGACAGGCGCAGAATGTCGATGTCGTCATAGCCAAAAGCCTGCCGCAGATAGGGCGCCTCGATGCTGCTGACAAAAAACGCCATGTCGATGTCACCAGACCGCAACGCAAAAATGGCCTGTGAAAACCCGACATCCACCAGCGTATTGGCGTTCTTGTCCATGCCAACAGCGTCCTGAAAATCGGCAAAGGCCACGGCAGTGCCCGACCCGCGTTTGCCTGCGGCAATGGTGAGGCCCTGCCACAACGCAGGGTTAGAGGGGATACTATGTCCGCTGTGTGCCAGGAAAATCATCGGCTCATAAAACACGCCGCCAATCGCCTCGGCTGTGCCCGCTGTCACCCCAACGCCGGCTTGTAAAAACGCAGCATCCACCAGATCGCTGGACATCAACTCCGCATTGTCGACCGAGCCATTGGTGTGCACAATCTGCACCTCAATGTCATCTCGTGCCAGAATGTCCCGATAGCGCTCCGCCATCAGCGTATAGGCACCGCCTTGCGTCCCCGCGGCCAGCTTCAGCGTGTTGGGCGGCAGCAACATATACATCACCAGCGTCACACAAATGGCGAGGCTTAAAGTGGTGATGAATATCCAAAGTCGCATGGTAAAGCTGCCAAAACATTCCAGTTTTTGCGACCGTAGCCCCCGCTGGCGGCGCAAACAAGAGGCCAGAGCACCGCGCAGCAAAAAGCCCGCAACCATGTGGCGCGGGCTTGAGCGTGTCTGAACTGGCTGCGCTTATTGTTCGCAGACGCCAACCAGTTCTTCGTATTGTGTGGTGATCCAGCCCAGGGCCTGTTGTGGGTCACGGTCATCAATCTTGCGGGTGATGCGGCTGAACACAGCGGCGGAGCGGCTGTCATCGACCATCGCCACAGATTGGCTGGTGATCACGGTTTCATAGACAAAGAAGGCAATCGCAACGAGCAGGATGCCGCGCAGCACGCCAAAGACAAAGCCGAGCCCCTGGTCGATGCCGCCAAGCGCAGAGCGTTGCACAATCGACGAAAACAGCGGCGTGAACAGCGAGACCACAATCAGCGCCAGGGCAAACACACCTGCAAAGGCAGCGATGATCGACAATTCACAGCTGTCCGACAGATACTGCCCCAGCACCGGGATTTCTTTGACCATCGGCTGCAGTGTGCCTGCAAACATAAAGGCCAAAATCGCCGCGGCGATCCATCCCGCGATGGCCATGCCTTCGCGCACAACACCGCGGCTGTACGCCAACAGCGCCGAAACGATGATCACACCTGCGACCACGGCATCAATAATTGTGAAGCCTTCCATGTATTCTTGTCCCCTTCGACCGCCCCCGGCCAGAATTTTACTTTTTAACTGTCGGCCTGTCAGCCCGCTCCGAATACCTCTCCCACAAAGCTTGCCAAATCCCCAATGCGGTTCAGGCTGATGCCTTCCACCGTTGCGGACTTGCCACCTTTCGGAGCGATTGCGGACGTGAAACCAAGTTTTTGGGCTTCTTTCAACCTATTTTCCGTCTGACTGACCGATCGAAGCGCCCCGGATAGGCTGATTTCACCAAAAACAACGGTCTCGGCAGGCAGGGCGCTGTCTTCACGCGCGGAGATCAGCGCACAGGCCACAGCGAGGTCCGCTGCCGGTTCGGAAATCTTCATGCCACCGGCCACATTCAGGTACACATCCAGCCCGGCAAAGGGAATCCCGCAGCGTGATTCTAACACGGCGAGAATCATCGCCAGACGTCCGCTGTCCCAGCCGACCACCGTGCGGCGGGATTGGCTGTGCGGCGATGGCGCTACCAGAGCCTGCAGTTCGATCAATACCGGTCGGGTGCCTTCGATCCCGGCAAAAACCACACTGCCCGGGCTTGGCGCGCCCCGATCGGCCAGAAACAACGCGCTGGGGTTGCCCACTTCGGCCAACCCACGGCCTGTCATTTCAAACACGCCAATTTCATCCGCTGGTCCAAAGCGATTTTTCACCGCGCGCAAAATCCGGAACTGGTGCCCGCGCTCGCCCTCAAAATAGAGCACGGTGTCCACCATGTGCTCCACCACGCGCGGCCCAGCAATCTGACCTTCCTTGGTCACATGCCCCACCAGCACAATTGCCATGCCTTTGCGTTTGGCAAAAGCGGTCAGCTCATGTGCTGCTGCGCGCACCTGACTGACCGAACCGGGGGCGCTCGCAACCGAGTCGCTCCACATGGTTTGGATGGAGTCGATAATGGCCAGTTGCGGTTTTTCAGCTTCCAACGTGGTCAGGATATCGCGCAAGTTGGTGTCTGCGGCGAGCAAAACCGGGCTTTCGGTCAGCCCCAAACGCTGCGCCCGCATGCGGACTTGCGCGCTGGCTTCTTCGCCACTCACGTAGATGGTTTTTACACCTTGGCGGGCAAACCGCGCTGCCGCTTGCAGCAAAAGCGTGGATTTCCCGATACCAGGATCGCCCCCAACCAGAATGGCGCTTGCTGGCACTAGCCCGCCGCCAAGCACGCGGTCGAGTTCCTTAACGTTGCTCAGCGTGCGCGGTGGCGGGGCTTCTTCGGTGCGCAGATCCGAAAGCTCGATCCGCCGCCCCTTGGCGGTGCCCAGCGAGGAGGCTGCGGGCCCCGCGCCAAACGGCGCCTCTTCGACAATGGTGTTCCACTCGCCACAGCCTTCGCACCGGCCGGACCATTTTGAAAACTGCGCGCCACAACTGGAGCAGCTGAATTGGGTTTTGCTCTTTGCCATGTTCTCGTTTTGGACCACTACCGCTTGCGGGTCAAATGACTAATCGCCAAGGAGGCCAAAACACAGGCTGTAAAGAGATAAAGTCCCCAGCCGGTTTCCACGGTTACATGGCCCGCGCCTTTGACCAGTACGATGTAAAGCGCGATCAGGAAGACATCCGCCATCGCCAGTTTGCCAAGCCATTCCAGTACCGGCAAAACCTTGCGCCGCATCAGCCCAAATTGGATCAAGGCCAACCCGATGACTTTCATATAGGGCGCAAAAATCGCCAGAAAGGTCACCAAAAGTGCCAAAGCCACATCAGTGTCCCAAAGCGATTGCAGCCCGGACACAATCGAGATTTCGCTCAATCCAAACAACGGCAACACCCCCGCGCGCATCAGCGGCGCAAACCATGCAATGGGAAACAGGATCAGCAAAGACAGGTTGGTCAGTCGCAAAGCATGGGTCATGGCGATAGAGCTAAGCGCAACGCTTTACAGGTGCAAGTGGTGCAACTCGGGGAATTTTTTCGTCAGCTTCCCGCCAAATCGGCGCTGACTTCAATGCATAGGCTCCCCGAAGTCGCGAAACCGGAGCATCCACTGTGGGCGCCGCTCTTAATCCTGCATGGCTTGGCTCAGAAAACGCAAAAATGGCCCCACCAGATAATCCGCAAAGGTCACCTGCCGCCCGGTGAACACCAAATGCACCGGCATGTCGCTGGCCAGGTTCAGATGTGTGCCCATCTCGGCTCGAAGGTTTGTTTCGTCCTCGGGGTGCATGGCAGCCACGCCGTCATAGCCGATCACGCGCCCCTCTTGGTCGCGTCGCGCCTCTGGAGAGAGGGATGTTAGCGTAATGCGCACTCTCGGGTGGTTGCGCTGAGGCAGGCCGGTCACTGTCAAATACCCGTTCATGCCCACCCGCAATTGATCAATCGCTTGTGGGCTGGCGATGAACGCCACGTCCAATGCTTCCGACGGCCGCGCCAACGTCACCACGGTGTCCCCCTGGGCGACCACCATCGCCGCGGTGTCATAAGGCAGGGCCGTTACCACCCCGTCATCTGGCGCCCGGATCTCCGCCTGCGTAATCTGCGCGGACAGGCGCAAGGCTTGCAGGCGCAATCGCGGAATGGCCTCCTCCAGCTGAGCTTGTCGATCCAGAATCTCCTGGCGGAACTCCAGTTTGTCCCGCGTCACTTGCAGCCTGGCCTGTGTGGCCTGACTTTCCAGAGACGCCAGTTCCGCGTGCTCACGCGCCAGGCTGGCCTGCACCTCCAGTATGCTCTCGTGCAAGGCCTCGGCGTCAGCCGATCTTAAAGTGCCTTGGGCGGCCAATTTGGCGTAGCGCTCCAGCCGGTCTTGCATCGAGTTCTCGCGGTTTTGCAGATGTTTGATACTGGCGCGATGCTGCTCCGTTTGGGCGCGCAGCGAAGTTTCAAGCTTTTGGGTCATCTCTGCACCCAGGACCAATACATCCTGTTTTGCCTTCATGCGGTGCAGGGCCAGTCGGGTCTGCGGGCTTAAGCCTTCGGTGTCCTCCGCCGTCAACGTACCAGCCAGCGCATCCGCAAGTGCGCGGCGTTCTTCCTGCATTGGGGCCAAGGCTGCCTGCAATTCATGTAACTCTGCCTGCGCGTTCGACACATCCAACCGGATCAACAGCTGTCCCTTTTCCACGGGGGCGTGCAGCTTCACGCGCACGTCGGCAATTTTGCCGCCAAAACGATGCTGGATGTCCAGACTGGGCTGTTGCGCGCTCAAATGACCGGCTGCAGGGATCGACGTGGCCAAAGGTGCCAGAACCGCCCAGCCACAGAAGGCAACCAAGCTTACCAAAATGGCCCAAAACCCAATCCACAAGGGACGTGTGACCTGGGGTGGGAGCGCTTGCTCAGGTAGAGGCCTGCGGATGTCTGTCGCAATGGTCAATGTGCTGTCATCCCGTTGATCGGTTTTGCGGTTGTGGAAACGGCGGCGCGATACACCGCGTGTCCGTCAACATTTTGCACGTCAAAGCCCTCACTCATCTGGCTGAGCACGGCCATTGCGGCCTCGTCGCGGGGCAGGTCTGACATTTTGGCATCCGGTTGACGCAATAGGCGGGCAATTTTCTGCAACTTCCGGTCGGCTTTGGTGACGCGGCTTTCGGTCAAGGTAATTTCGCAGCTGCGATCATTGAGAAAGCGAAACTGGAACACTGCGTCTCTGGGGCTGTCCCTTGGGCCATCTGATAAGGCCAGGTTAAAGAGCTCACTGGCAACCATTTCAGCGCGCTGAGACAAGGCTGCATCGTTGCCGCGTGAAAACTGCGCACCAACCCAATCGGTCACGTCTTGCAAACTCGCTTCCAGCAGTGGGACCTCCAGCCTGCGCCGGCCTCCGCTCATGCGCCCCAGCACATCGCTGCGCGGACCAAAATCCGCCATCCGGCCGTTTTCCAGCGCCAAAACCTGATCGGCCAGCCCCATCAGGCCGGAGCGGTGGATCACCATCACAATGGTTGTGTTTTGCTTTTTCAGCCGCGCCAATACCGCGCAGAGCTGACGCTCGCCGGCCGCATCCAACAGCGCGTTGGGTTCGTCCAGAAACAAATAGCTTGGTTGATGGAAAATGGCGCGGGCCAAAGCCACCCGCTGTTTTTGCCCTGCAGACAGCACGTAAGGCGTGGCGCCGATGTCGGTGTCATAAGACTGCGGTAGGGCGGAGATCAATCCATGCACCCCGGCGGTTTGCGCTGCGGCAATCACAGCGGCATCGTCGAAAGGTTCTGAAAATCCGGCGATGTTTTCTGCGAGAGTGCCGTGAAACAGCTGCGCCTGCTGCGGCAAATACCCGATGTGGGCGGTTTGGCTCTGCAAAGGCAATGTGGAGACTTCTGTTTCCTCCAGCCAGACCGTGCCAATGGGGCAGGGCGTGACACCGGCCAGAGCTTCAAGCAAGGTGGATTTGCCGCTGCCGGAGGCGCCTACAATAGCAAGGCAACTGCCGGGCGGCAGGGCAAAGCTGATCCGGTCGAGGCGGGGTGGTGCACCGCCGCCTCTTGGAAAAATGAGCCCGTCACAGCGGAGCGCGCCGTTCAAATTGGCAATACCGGTGCCGCTTTGTGTGGTGGACGCAGGCAAAGAACTTAGCTTTGCCAATGCGCGCGCAGCCTGGCGCAGCGTGTCAACGCTGGCAAAAACCGCTTCAAAGCTGCTCACAGTTTTGGTGAGGATCAGGCTGGCGGCAATCATGCCGCCCGCGCTGAGATCGCCCTGAACCACCAATGCGGCCCCAAGGCTGAGCCCGACAAGTTGGGTCAAGCTGCGCAGGTAGGCCTCAAGGTTGGCGCTGATTGCGCGCAGCGGGGATAGTTGATCCTCAATGTTGCTGCGCAGGCCAAGAGCGGAGACAAAGCGCGAGAGAAGATTGTGGCTGAGACCGCCCAAGGCCGGTTGGCTGGTGACCTGCTGCGCGTCTTGCATGCTGCGGGTTTCCTGTGCGCGTGCTGAAAAAAGTGCGGCGGAAGGGGCGGCGGCCGCAGCGTGGCAGGTCAGGCGCAGCGCCGCAGCTACGGCAATGAGCGCCGCCGCCAAACCTGCAAACCAGGGATGGATAGCCCAGAGCACCAATGTGAACACCGGCAGCCAGGGCAGGCTAAGCGCGGCGCGCGCTGCGGGGCCGTCCAACGTGGATTTGAGGTGGCCCACCAAGGACAAAGAGTCCTGTTGCTGGCCAACTGGCTGGGCAAGCACCATCGGTGCGCAAAGCCGTTCGCACCAGCACGCCGTTCGCCCGAGGCTCAGGTCGCGCAATCCGTCGACGATGGCTTGCAGCAAAAGCGCCAGCGCCGCCACGCCCAAAAGCAGCGTGAGCGTGTGCAGGTTACCAGTAGGAAGAACGCGATCCAGCACCTGCATCATGAAGATCGGACTAACCAAAATGGCGAGGTTCGAGATGGCGCTGAGCACAAGCAGGGGAACGATCAGGCAGTTGATTTGGCGCAGCGAGGCCCCCGAGCCGGACGGGCCTTGGCCGGGTGCGGTGGCCCCTAGGGTCGGGTCAGACATGGTCACCTCACAGCAGGAAGTTGCTTTCGTCCAGATCGCCCGGATCAACCGATTTCAGGATCAGCCGATCGCCGCTTTCCCCACCTGTCAGGGCGCTTAGGTCGATGACCGTGGCCCAGCCTTGGTCCTGAATATGGGCCACAAGGTCAGAGTATTGCAGGCCATAGCTGCTCAGATCGATCACATCGTGGTCCACTTCGAAATCATGGATCATGTCGCGCCCGCCCCCGGCCTGGGTGACAAAAGTGTCGGCATCGCCGTCTTTCCACCAGTTGCCACCCCACAGGTGGTCATTGCCCTCGCCACCGTGCAGCGTGTCGCCCCCGTCACCGCCGACCAGCTTGTCGTCTCCTGCTCCGCCATCCAGCGCGTCATAGCCAGAGCGCCCGTGCAGGAAGTCCCGTCCGGCATCGCCGTGTCCCTCGTCATCGCCGGCACCAAGAATGACCTTGTCGTCACCGCTGCCGCCTGAGGCCGTGTCATCCCCGGTGCCACCAAACAACTTGTCGTTGCCGCTGTCGCCATACATCAGGTCGTCGTCTTTGCCGCCTTGCACAGTGTCATTGCCGCCACCGCCATGCAGCGTGTCGTCCCCGTCGCCGCCGCGCAGTTTGTCGTTGCCACCCTCTGAGCCAGTGACAGCGGGGTCACGGATCAGCACGGTGCCGTCTGGATCGACCGGCGCAAAGGGATCGGGCGCACGCGGATCCACCGCGCCGTCATTGCTGCCGGTGCTTTGGGCTTCGGCCATGAACTCTGCATAGGCTGCCTGATCCGCCCAATCGACCTCTACACGGTAGATCGCGCCTGAGGCGCCGGTGCTGCCGTCCAGATCATGGTCACCGCGGTTGAGGCCAAAATAGAGGTTGCCGTCCCCATCCAGAAACACTGCGCCATAGGCCCCTTTGGGCATGCCGGCGGTCATCCCGTCCTCATAGAGCGTGGCGGTGATTTCGACAGTCGTGATGTGCGGCGCGCCGCCGTTGGGTACATCTGACAGGTCGATGCGATGCACGGCGCCGGGCTCGCCATTGCGCCCCGGGGATTCCACCGCGTAAAAGGCACCGTCCTTGGCATTAAAGGCCACGTCATAGGCGCGCCCGCCAAACAGGCCATTTGGCAGGTCAAAACTTGTTGCCACCGGATTGCCATTGGCGTCCAGATCGTTCACGTCGATCATCGTGACGCGGTTCAGGCTGCTCTGGAAGGTCCAGAGATTGCCTGCATCATCAAAATCGCCAACGTAATCCGCCACCGGGGTTTCACCCACCCGGTAAGCATGGCCCTCGGCATCCACCATCACCAGGTCGCGGATGCTCACCGGGTTGCCCAATGCGTCTACGCCATTGGCCTTGGCGATGCCATAGATCAGATCGTCCTCGGTGTTGAACCCAATGGCATTGATCCGCAATCCGGTCGGGTCTCCTGCGAGTTCATATTGCTCGCTTTCCGGATCAAATACGTTTAGCTGCCCGTCGATCATCTGGAACAGTTTGGATTGCCCGGGCGCAAAGGCTGCCACCTCAACACTATCTCCACCAAGGCTGACCTCTTTGAGGTAGCTGAAAATCGGCCCGTCCATATTGATGTCCGGTCCGCTGTTTTCCGGCGGCACCTCACGCAGGGTCAAACCGCCCGCGTCGCCGCTGCCGCTCACTTCAAATGTATGGGTTTCAAACACGCCGGAGGTGGTGGACACGGTGCCAATCACCTCGCCATTCCAGAGCACTTCAACGCTGCCACTGGTGGCGCCGCCCGCCAGATTGGCGGCCAATTCAAAGCTGATGGTATATGTCTCGCCCATCTGCGTGGCGACCGATTGGGAAAGCACGCCTTCCGCGTCCCGGTTCCAACCACTCTCGGCCAGCTGCCCCAGTGTCGCAGCTCCCCCTGCGCCGCCCATAAGCAGATTGCCGTCTTGCAGGTCGCCATAGACCAGATCGTCGCCCCCCCCGGCATTCACCGTGTCCGCGCCAAGCCCGCCCTGGGCCAGGTCACTGCCGGTTTCCAGGTTGAGCACATCATTGCCCGCACCGCCGTCCACCGTGTCGCGCCCGGTGCCAGCGTTCACGGTGTCTGCACCAGCCCCGGACATCAGGCTGTCATTGCCGCCGTTGCCCAACACCACGTCATCCCCGGCACCTGTGCTGATCACATCATCATAGGCGCGGTTTTCGGCGTCGCCGTTGCTGACAATGGCATCCGGGTCATACACCCAACGCCCATCAACAAAGACCCACTCGCGCCCAACCATGTCGCCCGCAACAAGATCATTGCCATCTCCGGAGGTCAGCGTGTCGCTGCCGGCATGGCCGTTGACACTGTCAACGCCGTCGCCCGTGGTGATGCTGTCGTCGCCGGTTGTGCCCACAACTGGAGTCACCGGCGGCTGCGGCTCGTTCTCTGACATACCCGAATTACCTTTTACCAAAACACAGCGAACATTGTGCGAACAAAAGGTTAGGAAAAGGTAAAGGTCTGTTTGAAGACACCCTCAATGCCTTTTAGGCCATAGAGGCGTTAAATGCCATGTGAGTGATCAAACACAAAGGCCCACAAAAACCAAAAGAACCATCCCGGGGCCAGCAGCGCGGCACACAGGCTTCTGAGTTTTTTGTCCGAAACAACACTCAGGTAGAGCAGCCCGCCGCCAACACCGAAACAGCCTGTGGCCAGACCACACCAAAACAAGGGGTCAAAGAGATCGCCCCACCAACCTAACTTTGCTTCGAGCGAAACTTGGGCGTCTACAAAAAAAACACCAAACACCCAGAGGAACGTTAGCGGCGGAAGTACCATGAGGCTCAATCCAACAACGGGATGTTTATCCGAGAAATAGACCCGGCCTCCAATCCACGCACTCATCAGCGCAGCCACAAAAGGCATCGCCAAAAACGTGATGCCGATCAACGCGTTCACCGGACCGCCTCAATCGGACCTTCTGCTGAGCCGGAAATAAACTGTGTCAGATAGGGATCGCCGCTGGCGTCCATCTGGCTCACCGGACCGGTCCATTGGATCACGCCGCCATGCAGCATCGCCACGTTGTCGGCAATCGCGCGCACCGAGCTCATGTCATGGGTGATGGTCATCGCCGTGGCGCCCATCTCCACCACAATCTCACGGATCAAGTCATTGATCACTCCGGACATAATGGGATCAAGGCCGGTGGTGGGCTCGTCAAAAAAGATGATCTCAGGTTCTGCCGCAATGGCGCGGGCCAGCCCCACACGTTTCTGCATCCCGCCAGACAGTTCAGACGGATAAAGATCCGCCACATCAGGCGTCAAACCCACCCGGCGTAGCTTCTCAATGGCGATCTCGCGCGCTTCTTCCTTGGGCCGTTTCAGACTGCCCCGCAGCAGGCGGAATGCCACGTTTTGCCAAACGGTCATACTGTCAAACAGCGCGCCGCCCTGAAACAACATGCCAAACCGCGCCAGAAACGCATCGCGATCTCCTTGGGTGGCGTTCTGCCCATCCACGGTGATGGTGCCGCTGTCCGGCGTGATTAGCCCGAGCACCGACTTCAACATCACCGATTTCCCGGTGCCGGACCCGCCAATAATCACCATCGAACTGCCCTTGGCAATTTCGAGATTCACCCCTTGCAGCACCCGTTTGGGGCCAAAGCGTTTATGCACATTGTCAAACTGGATCATGAGGCAAAGAACAGGCTGGTGAGCAGGAAGTTGGCTGCAAGGATCATCACCGCGGCGGCCTGTACGGAGCTTTTGGTGGCCCGGCCAACGCCCTGGGCGCCACGGCCTGAGTGCATCCCGGCATAACAGCCCATCACGGCGGCAATCCCGCCAAACACGGAGCCTTTCACAAGGCTGGAGACCACGTCATTGATCTGCAGGAAGTCGGCGGTATTGCGGATATAAGTCGCGGGATTGAACCCCAGCGTTTCCGTCGCCACCAGAAACCCGCCATAGATGCCGATGATATCACCAATGCCCACCAGCGCAGGCACCACCAGAATGGCAGCCATCACGCGTGGGGCGACCAGGTACTTCATCGGATGAGTCGAGAGGGTCACCAGGGCGTCAATCTGCTCGGTCACCTTCATGGTGGCAATCTCGGCGGCAATCGAGCTGGTCACACGGGCGGCCACCATTAGGCCGACCAGAACGGGACCCAGTTCGCGCACCATGCCAATCGCCACAATCTGCGGCACCACGCTTTCCACGGAAAACCGCGAACTGCCGTCATAGATTTGCAAGGCCAACGCGCCGCCGGTAAAAATCGCGGTCATGCCCACCACCGGCAGGCTCAGCCAGCCAATGTTAAACAGCGCGCTCAAAAACTCGCGGCCGTAAAACGGCGGGCGGAAAATATGGCTCAGCGCGCCCCAGACAAACAGCACCACCTCCCCAAAGGAGGTCAGCATACCAAGCGTGCTGCGCCCAATCGCATTGAGGGGAGCCACAATCAGCTTCATGAAGATTTGTACCGGCGCTGATAGCGTTGGCCCATGGAGGTCAGGATTTCATAGCCAATGGTGCCGGCGGCATCGGCCAGCGTGTCCACCGACTGATGTTGCCCAAGCAGCTCCACCTCACGTGGCACCTCGGACAGGTCGGTTACGTCGATGCCAATCAGGTCCATGGAAATCCGGCCAATCAGCGGGCAGCGGTCCTCGCCAGCAAAGGTGGCTACCTTGCCGCTCATCGCCCGCAGGAGACCATCGGCATAGCCCGCTGCAATGGTCGCGATTTTGCTGTCGCGCTCTGCAATCCAAGCATTGCCATAGCCCACGCTTTCCCCTTCAGCCACGTCGCGCACCTGAATCACCGGAATGCGCAGGCTGGCCACCGGGGTGGCGTCCACAAACGGCATGCCGCCATAAAGCCCCACACCAGGGCGGGTCAGGTCAAAGTGATAGTCATCGCCCAGAAGGATACCACCGGTTGCGGCCAGCGAGCGCGGAATGTCCAACCCGTCCGTCATCTCTTTGAACGCCGCCAGTTGTTGCGGGTTCATCGGATGCTCCGGCTCATCGGCGCAGGCCAGATGCGACATGATCAAGGTTGGTCCGCGCTGCAACACCAACTCTTTCACCGCTTCCCATTCCGGCGCCTCAAGGCCAAGCCGGTTCATGCCGGTGTCCAGCTGAATGCCAAAGGGATGCGCCGGCAATGCTTCGACGTGGCGCACAATCTGATCCACCGAGTTCAACATCGGGGTGAGATGCATGTCGCTGATCATATCGGTGTCGCCGCGCATGTGGCCGCCAAAGATGTTGATCTCAGGATCCGGTCCCACCGCTTGGCGCAGGCTGGCGCCTTCCTCGGCGGCAGCGACAAAAAAGCGGGTCACACCGGCGCGCATTAGTGCGCGCGCCACGCGGTCCGCGCCAAGTCCGTATCCGTCGGCTTTCACCACCGCGGCGGTGGTCACTTCCGTCTGTGCATCCAGCGCCCGCCAGTTGCTGATCAGGGCGTCGAGGTCGATTGTCAAAGTTGCAGTAGCCATGACGGTGTTTGTTGACGTCTGACCCCGCGAGGTCAAGGCCAAAGGCGGTGCGTTTTTCCCCGTTGCTGCGAACTGTGGCTTAACAATTGCTGCTTGCGGCGCGTCGGAAATACGCACCTCCGCAAAACAGTCGCGATACCGACAAAATACCGACGTGCAAATCACCGCCAAAACCGCAGGTTAACGCGGCGATTCGAGGGGTAGGGATAGGGGGCTTAGAACTCGTCTCCGCCGCCGTCTTGCTGCCAAGGCTGCACAAGGTTGCCAAAGCGGGTGTATTGGCCTTCAAAAGACAGCTCCACCGTCCCAATTGGACCGTGACGCTGCTTGCCCAGGATCACCTCGGCTTTACCGTGCAACCGCTCCATGCGCTCTTGCCACGCGGCCATTTCGTCCAGCCGGTCATCGGACGGCTTTTCCCGCTCCACATAGTACTCTTCACGGAACACAAACATCACCACGTCGGCATCCTGCTCAATCGAACCAGATTCCCGCAAGTCACTGAGTTGTGGGCGTTTATCGTCGCGGCTTTCCACTGTACGCGACAGCTGGGACAGGCCAATCACCGGAATGTTGAGCTCCTTGGCAATGGCTTTCATACCCATGGAAATCTCACCAATTTCCTGCACACGGTTGTCGGCTGTACCGCGACACAGCTGCAAATAGTCGATGATCAGCAGGTCCAGACCATGGGTCCGTTTCAGGCGTCGCGCCCGCGCCGCGAGCTGCGCAATTGGTAGGGCAGGGGTGTCGTCGATATAGAGTGGGCAAGCCTCAAGGTCCTTTGCCGCTTGCACAAACCGGCGGAACTCTTCCTCGGTCATATCCCCTTTACGGATCTGCTCTGACGGGATCTCCGCCGCCTCCGACAAGATACGCGCCGCAAGCTGTTCCGCCGACATTTCGAGGCTACAGAATGCCACCACGCCACCTTCCACAGCGCCCTCGCTGCCGTCCGGTTTTATGCCTTTTTTATAAGCCTTTGCGACGTTAAACGCGAGGTTGGTCGCCAGCGAGGTTTTCCCCATAGAGGGACGTCCGGCGAGGATCAAAAGGTCCGATGGGTGCAGGCCGCCAAGCTTCTTATCAAGGTCAATCAAACCGGTGGAAATCCCGGCCAGACCACCGTCTCGCTGGTAGGCCGCGTTGGCCGTATTCACCGCCTCGGTCACCGCCTTCAGGAAGGACACATACCCCCGCTCGGCAGAACCTTGCTCTGACAGCTTGTAGAGCGCCTGTTCGGCCTCCACGATTTGCTCTTTTGGCTCCAGCTTGATGTCCGCTTTCTTAGCCTTGGACGCGATGTTGTTGCCCAGATCAATCAACTCACGGCGCATCGCCATATCGTAGATCATCTGCGCGTAATCCGCTGCAGCAAAGGAAGAAATTGCCGAACCTGCTAGACGGACGAGGTAGGCAGGGCCGCCCAACTCGATCAGGCCGGGGTCGTCTTCAAGGAAGGCTTTGAGCGTGACCGGTGACGCCAGATTGTTCTTGGCAATCCGGGCTGCTGCAATCTCGTAAATGCGCGAATGCACGGGCTCGTAGAAGTGGGACGAGTTGATCACAGAGGCGACGCGATCGAAAATGTCATTGTTGGTCAGAATCGCCCCCAGAAGCTGTTGCTCAGCCTCGATGGAGTGCGGCAGGGCCTCAATTTCCGCCGCTGCGGTTTCGCCCGAATTGATGCTCGCGATTTCGTTCATGTCTGTCCCCAATTGCCCCACCCGGCTGGTTTTAAACCAGCGGTCTCAAACTGGGCAACTTGTATGTTTTTGTGGATCGCCTGTGGATAACTTCGCCCGCCCCGATATTGTCAGGACGGGCGTGGATGCGTCAACATCTTGTGGTTTGCGGGGCGGTCAAGCCCCGACCATGCTCGGTTTTCCGCCGAAGGGCTTAAGCGCCTTTGCGGGCTTCCTGCCATGCGCGTGGGTCTTTCAGGAAGCTCTCCACTTCATTCAGGGTCTCTTCCGAAAAGGCACCCTGCGCTTTGGCCTCGGCCAGCACGTCCCACCAGGTGCAGAGATAGTGCAGCGCAACGCCATGATCCCCCAGCGTCTTCTCGGTTTCCGGGAAGATGTCGTAGTAGAAAATCACGGCGGTGTTGCCACAGGTCGCGCCGGTCTCACGGATCGCATCAACAAAGGACAGTTTGGAGCCGCCATCGGTGGTCAGGTCTTCCACCAGCAGCACGCGCTCGCCTTCGCTCATCGCCCCTTCGATACGGGCATTTTTGCCATAACCCTTTGGCTTCTTGCGCACATAGGTCATCGGCAGCGCCATACGCTCCGCCACCAATGCAGCAAACGGGATGCCCGCAGTCTCACCACCGGCGATGTTGTCAAAGGCCTCAAAACCGGCTTCCCGCATCACAGTTACGGTCATGAAGTCCATTAGGGTCGCGCGGATGCGTGGGAAGGAAATCAGCTTGCGACAGTCAATGTAGCTGGGGCTCGGCAGGCCAGACGCCAGCGTATACGGCTCATCAGTGTTGAAATTCACCGCACCAATTTCCAGCAACATACGGGCTGTCAGGCGGGCGATTTCTTCTTTTGGCGGAAAGGCGGTTGGGATCATTTGGGTATCCTTTGGCAGCGGAAGTTCTTAGTCAGCAACGGTCCAGAACACGTCATAGCCTGGGTCAAACACGGTGACCGGCCCATTGGCGCTCTCGATTTTGTCTGGGAAGACAGTGGCTTGGTCGTTCTTTACAAGCGTAATAGTCTCGTCATTCACCGGCAGGCCATAGAAGTTAGGACCATTTCGGCTCGCGAAGCTTTCCAGCTTGTCGAGCGCACCGTCTTCTTCGAACACATGCGCCAAAAGCGCCATGGTGTTGGTCGCGGTGAAGCACCCGGCACAGCCGCAAGCACTCTCTTTGTCGCCATCCAAATGCGGTGCGCTGTCGGTTCCGAGGAAGAACCGCGCATCACCGGAAGTAGCCGCCGCACGCAGCGCCAAGCGGTGCTCTTCGCGTTTGGCCACAGGCAGGCAGTAGTAGTGCGGTTTGATCCCGCCCACGAGGATGTGGTTGCGGTTGATGATCAGGTGGTGCGTGGTGATTGTTGCGCCCAGATCGGTCGCATGATCCTGCACATACGCAACACCGTCTTTGGTTGTGATATGCTCCATAATCACGCGCAGACCCGGTGTCGCTTTGCGGATTGGATCAAGCACCTTGTCGATGAACACCGCTTCACGGTCGAAAATATCGACGTCATGATGGGTGACTTCCCCATGCACACAAAGCGGCAGGCCAATTTCGGCCATTTTTTCCAGCGACGCGCGCACGTTTTTGAAATCTGACACGCCGCTGGCGGAGTTTGTGGTCGCGCCTGCGGGGTAGAGTTTGACCGCTTTGATCAGACCGGTCGCATGGGCCGCCGCAATATCTTCTGGGTCGCTGTCCTCGGTCAGGTACAGCGTCATCAGCGGCTCAAAGCTCATGCCATCTGGCAAAGCGGCCATAATGCGGTCTTTGTAGGCTGCGGCCTGCGCACCGGTGACAACCGGCGGCACCAGATTGGGCATAATGATCGCACGGGCAAAATGGCGTGCGGTTTCTGGCAGGACGGCTTCCAGCATCGCGCCATCGCGCAGATGCAGATGCCAGTCATCGGGGCGGGCAATGGTCAGATTTTGGGTCATAGGCGCGGCTTACACAAAGCCGCGACCAGTGGCTAGTCTTTGTGCGCAAAACTTAGCGGTTTTGCGCCGGTTTTAACTGGCCAATCGCCCTTGATCGGCGTCCTGCACCAGCGCGTTCAAGTGGCGTAGGTATCGCGGCTCTTTTAAGCGCCGCGCAACGTTGGCACACAAAAGCGCAGTCACAAACGGCCGGTTCTTTTGTGATACCCGGCGCAACAACCGATCCAGATACGGCACATGTGCGCGTCTTGCGCGATATAGTTTGTAAAACGCCGCCCGGCTCAAGGTGCCTGCTCCGGCTTTCACTAACACGCGATAGAGAATTTGCATTTCCAGCAGATCCTCTTCCAACGTCGCGCCCAGGTTTGGTGTAGGCAGCAACACTGTGTTTTCCCGGGCAAAAAGGGCTGCATGGATCGCATCAAAACTCTGTTTTGGATCATAAATCACAAAACACTGATCCGCTGCAGCGGCCATTTCCGGCGCAAAACCATATTGCCCGTCAAAGGCAATTTTGCGAGACTTGGGGAAACGCTTGTCCCATCCCGCAAGGCGAGGGGACAGCGTGGCTTGCGGGCGAATTGCAACCACCTGCGCATCTGACGCGACAATCGAAAACGCCGCTGCCGCATAGCCACAAGAGCCCGCGCCGTAAAACACCACCTCGTCAAACTCATCAAAGAAGCCGTCATCCGAAAGGCGGTCAAAATAGGCAATCACTTCCGGATCGCGGAACCAGGTGTCGCCGTCACTCAATATGCAGAGATGAGACCAGCCCAACTCGCGCACCAACTCCCATCCCAGTGGATGCCCAGTGTCGCCGCGTTTTTGAATGCTATCGATGGTTTCAAAGGTGACCAGCAACACGGGCTTGTCTTCGACCAAGGTCGCCCAATGGCGTTTCCCAAGAGGTTGAAAATGCCCGTTGGCCTCTGCAACTTGTTCCAATTGCGTCAGCCATTCATCCCGTGACAATCCAAGCATCGGCGTGTCAAAGCCGTTGGCGGTGTCCTGCATATCGATGTTTTTCCTTACGCCCCTGGCCGTTTTGGCCTGATGAGTTGGCCTTGTTTTACGGCCTTTGGAGAAACCCTATATCCCATTTGCGGCGAAAATTGGGAGCGCATTGCAATTTTCTACAACTTTTGTCGTGGGGGGCGGTGCTTGACGCGGGTAAGTCCGCGATGCAGCGTGAGCGGAGCAAACTCAGCCAAAGGTCCACCTATGCAAGACATTCAAAGCATCGACGACATCCAAAGGCTTTTGGCGGCAGAAGGCTATGTGTGTGGCCGACCTTTGGCGACCGTTGTTTTTCTGGCGCTGCGGCTCGGGCGTCCGATCTTTCTGGAAGGGGAAGCCGGGGTTGGCAAAACCGAGATTGCCAAGGCTTTGTCAGCCGCTTTGGGACGCAGCCTGATCCGTTTGCAATGTTACGAAGGTCTGGATGCCTCCAGCGCTGTCTATGAGTGGAATTTTGCAGCCCAGATGGTTGCTATTCGGACCGCAGAGGCGAGTGGTGGGGCAGATCGGGGCGCACTTCAGGAAGAGCTCTTTGGGCCAGACTACTTGGTTGAGCGCCCGCTTCTGAAAGCCATGCGGCCAGATCCGGCAGGTGCGCCGGTGCTGTTGATCGACGAGCTGGACCGCACCGATGAGCCATTTGAAGCATTCCTACTTGAGGCGCTCAGCGATTTTCAGGTGACCATCCCAGAAATCGGCACCATCAAAGCGCCGCAACCCCCAATTGTGATTGTCACCTCGAACCGGACCCGTGAAGTGCACGACGCCCTTAAACGGCGGTGCCTGTACCATTGGGTCGATTACCCAGATTTTGATCGCGAGATGGCCATTTTGCAGGCCCGTGCGCCTGAGGCCGCCGCAAGCCTCAGCCGCGAAGTGGTGGCGTTTGTACAGCGCTTGCGCACTGAGGATCTTTTTAAAAAACCCGGTGTGGCGGAAACCATTGATTGGGCCAAGTGTTTGTTGGCCTTGGATGTTTTGACGCTCAGTCCGGAGGTGATCGCCGACACGCTGGGGGCGGTGCTCAAGTATCAAGACGACATTGCAAAGCTGCAAGGCTCAGAAGCCAAACGCTTGCTTGACGAGGCCCGCGCCTCTTTGGAACCGGCCTGATGCTTCATATGGCCTCAAATATCCCGGTGGGCATGGGGGGCTGGCCCCCCGTTTCGCACGATGGCTGAGTACCTGCCGCTTGACGTCCCAGATGACCCGAAACTGACGCAAAACATCACCTGGTTTGCGCGGGCTTTGCGCAAAGCCGGGCTGTGCATAGGCCCGGGACAGGTGATCGAGGCTATCCGGGCGGTTGAGGCGTCCGGGTTCACCAGCAAGCAGGACTTTTTTTGGACCTTACACGCTTGTTTTGTCTCGCGACCGGAGCACCGCACTGTTTTTTCACAGGTTTTCCGGCTCTATTGGCGTGATCCACGCTATCTGGAACATATGATGTCGATGATGCTGCCTGCTGTGCGTGGCGTACAGGAGGAGCGCGCGGGGCAAGCCGGTGAAAAACGCGCAGCAGAGGCGCTGTTGGATGGGGCCAATCAGGACCTTCCTGAGGGTATGGACCAGGAAGAGGCAGGCACTGAAATTGAAATAGATGCGTCTTTGACCATGTCGGCTGAAGAGAAACTGCGCACCCTGGACTTTGAACAGATGAGCACAGAGGAAACTGCGCAGGCCAAGCGCATGCTGTCTCGCCTGGCGTTGCCAGTGAAACCCATTGCCTCCCGGCGCACCAAATCTGATCCTCGAGGGGCCAAAATCGATTGGCGGAACACGATGCGGCAGTCCATGCGCCAAGGTGGAGATCTGTCTGGATTGGCCCGCAAAAGCCAGCGTATCCGGTGGCCAAATCTGGTGGTGATTTGTGACATTTCCGGTTCCATGAGCCAATATAGCCGTATGGTGCTGCATTTTCTGCATGCGGTTGCCAACCAAAAAGGCGCGGGCTGGGCACGTGTGCATGGCTTCACGTTTGGTACGCGCCTTACCAACATCACTCGCCACCTCGCCACGCGTGACGTGGACGCGGCCTTGGCCTCAGCCGGAGCCGAAGCGCAGGACTGGGAGGGCGGAACGCGGATCGGTGAGTGCTTGCACGCTTTTAACCGGGATTGGTCGCGTCGGGTCATGGGGCAAGGGGCTGTTGTCTTGTTGATTACCGACGGTCTGGATCGCGGGGCGCCCGAAGATTTGGCTAAAGAGATGCAACGTCTGCACCTGTCTGCGCGTCGTTTGATCTGGTTGAACCCGCTTCTCCGCTGGGAGGGCTTTGCTGCCAAGGCGCAGGGTATTCGTGCGATGCTGCCGCATGTCGACAGTTTCCGCGCGGGGCATTCGATTGCCTCGATAGAAGCGCTGGCGGAAGCGCTCTCTCGCCCAGACGACATCGGCGAGAAAGCGAGACTTCTTCAGGGACTTCAATGAGATGTGGGTGGCGAAAATGGTATTTCTGGAACATTCTCTCTTGTTGTTTGGCCTGCCCACACTCATGTTTTTGCGCTGAGGGAGAATGAGATGAGCCAGATTCTAAAAGGCGCGCCCGAATTGGCGTTGGAGTGGCATCGCGCTGGACGTGGGGCCGCTTTGGCAACCGTTGTGCAGACTTGGGGATCCGCGCCGCGCCGTGTCGGTGCGCAAATGGTGGTTTCTGGTGATGGACAGATCGAAGGCTCGGTTTCGGGCGGCTGCGTCGAGGGGGCGGTTATGGTGGAAGCTATGGACGCAATCGATGGCGGTAAAGGAACTCTAATCGAATTTGGCGTAAGCGATGGCGACGCTTTTGCCGTTGGCTTGGCGTGCGGCGGGACAATCAAAGTCCTCGTTGAGCCTGTCGGATCGGTGATTTCGGAAGAAGTGCTTGCCGACCTGGTTGCCGCCCGAGAAGCGAGACAAGCTGTGGCCTATGTAGCGAATGCGGAAACTGGTGGCGGTTCTTTGACTGAGGAAGGGTTTGCAGACAGGTTCCGTATGGATCGATCCGGTCTGGAAGAAGACGGACGGTTTGTGGCCATTCATAACCCACCGCTGCGCTTGGTGGTCGTAGGAGCCGTTCACATTGCGCAGGCTTTGGTCCCGATGGCACGGATTGCTGGGTTTGATCCCATCATCGTGGATCCCAGAGCGGCTTTCGGCTCCGAGGCGCGGTTTCCGGGGGAAACCATTTTAGATGAATGGCCAGATGAAGCGATGCAGAAGATTGGGCTGGATGCCCGAACAGCTTTGGTTTTGCTGACCCATGATCCCAAACTCGACGACCCCGCACTGCACATTGCGTTGAAATCAGACGCGTTTTACGTCGGGGCCTTAGGCAGCACACGCACGCATGCCAAACGGGGGGAGCGTTTGTCAGAGGCTGGCTTTTCCAAAGAAGACATTGCGCGCATACACGGCCCAATTGGTCTTGATATTGGCGCGGCGAGCCCGGCGGAAATTGGCGTTTCCATTCTCAGCGAGATGCTATCGGTGTTGAGGAAAGGCGCATGAAGTTTGGCGCGGTACCTGTTGCGGATGCGCTGGGCGCCGTCTTGGCGCACTCTCTGGCGGCTGGGAAACGTATTCCTAAGGGCACCGTACTTGGGTCGGACCACTTGGCCGCTCTCAAAGACGCAGGGTTTCAGGAAGTTACGGTGGCCCGCCTAGAGCACGGCGATGTCGATGAGGACACCGCAGCCTCAAAACTGGCGCAGGCGATTCTAGCTGGCGTCGAAGGAATTCGCGCCACCGGCGCCGGGGCTGGGCGAGTGAACCTCTATGCAGAGCATTGCGGGGTGATGCGGATCAATGCCGAGATCGTGCATAAGATCAATGCGATAGATCCGATGATCACTGTGGCCACGGTGCCCGACTATCATCGCGTCGATGCAGACGGCATGATAGCCACGATCAAGATCATTTCCTATGCCGTGCCGAAGGCTGCGCTTGAAGCGGCAACGGCTGTTGCAAAAGGCGCCGCCTCGCTGCTGCGGCCCGCCTTTTCATCGGCGACGTTGATAGAGACAACCATCGGGGACACGCCTTCCGACAAAGGCCGCCGCGCCATGGCGGGCCGTGTTGAACGCATGGGGATGCACCTTAGCGAGCGGGTCCTGGTCCCGCACCAGGAAGCGCCTCTGGCGCAAGCTATCGCCGCTGCGCCCGGAGATGTTATTTTTGTGCTGACGGCGTCGGCGACTTCGGATGTGATGGATGTGGCCCCAGAGGCTTTGCGGGGCGCTGGCGGGATTGTAGAACGCTTTGGTATGCCTGTTGACCCCGGTAACCTGCTGTTTCTAGGGAGGATTGGCGAGAAACCTGTGATCGGATTGCCGGGCTGTGCTCGGTCGCCTGCTCTCAACGGTGCAGATTGGGTTCTGGAGCGCGTGATCTGCGGTCTAGAGGTGTCCCACTCTGATATCGCCGCCATGGGCGTTGGTGGCTTATTGAAAGAAATTCCGATCCGCCCGATGCCCCGTGAAAAGGGCATCTAAGAAAGGCTGACGTTTTGTGCTGCGTGTGCAGCTACGACCAATGTCTACGCCCCCTCTTGGAATTGTCAGAAAAAGCGTCTTCTCAAGTTGCAATGCTGCTGCTTTACTCTTGCTTAATGACAATAGCCAATTTGGGAGGAGCCAATGTCACAGGTCACCATGACCGTGAATGGCAAGGAAATGTCCGGCGATGCCGAAGGACGCACTTTGCTCAGTCAATTTCTTCGAGAAACCCTAGGATTAACCGGGACGCACGTTGGGTGTGACACAAGCCAATGTGGTGCTTGTGTGGTGCATGTCGATGGTGTTGCCGTAAAAGCCTGCACAATGCTGGCGATGGAAGCTGATGGCGCATCGGTTGATACTATCGAGGGGCAGGCGGCACCGGATGGCACTTTGAACGCGCTGCAACAAGCGTTTCAGGATCATCACGGTTTGCAGTGTGGATTCTGTACCCCCGGCATGATCATGTCTGCGGCGGATCTTTTAAAAAACAATCCGAAGCCCACCGAAGCAGAAGTACGCCACCATCTGGAGGGCAACATCTGCCGCTGCACAGGCTACCACAATATCGTCAAGGCGATCATGGCTGCCAGCGGTCAGGATGTGAGCAGCATTGCAGCAGAGTAAGCCGTTTTGACCGCGTTTGAGGAGGCGCGGCCCTAACTGGTTTTGATTTTGAGCCGGACGCGCGAGGCTTTTGCCCGCTCCGGTTTTAGGGAGGAAAGACATGCCTAAGGATAGTGGCATCGGCGCCAGCCCAAAGCGGCGCGAAGACGTCCGGTTTCTAAGTGGAACCGGCAATTATACTGACGATATTCAAGTCAATGGTCAGGCTTACGTGCATTTCCTGCGCTCTGACATTGCCCATGCGAAAATCAATGGCATCAACTTGGATGCCGCCTCGGCTATGCCTGGTGTTATCAAGATTTTCACCGGCGCGGATTTCGAAGGCGTTGGTGGCATCCCTTGTGGTTGGCAAGTGACGGACCGTCATGGAGAGCCGATGCAGGAGCCGGCACACCCGGTTCTGGCGCAAGGCAAAGTGCGCTACGTTGGCGATCAGATCGCGGCCGTGGTTGCCGAAACTCTGGAGCAGGCCCGCGATGCGGCGGAGGCCATCGAGGTGGACCTCGAGGAACTGCCCGCCGTAGTGGATATGAAGGCTGCACTGGCCGAGGGCGCCACAAAGGTGCACGACGATCTGACCAGCAACCTCTGCTACGACTGGGGGTTTGTTGAGGAGAACAAGCCTGCCGTCGATGCCGCGTTTGAGGCGGCGGCACATGTGACAACGCTCGAGTTGCGCAACAACCGCCTGGTGGCCAACCCGATGGAACCACGTGTTGCGATTGGCGACTATAACCGCGCAACGGGTGACAGCACACTTTATACCACCAGCCAGAACCCGCACGTGATCCGCCTACTGATGGGCGCGTTTGTTCTGGGCATTCCGGAACATAAGCTGCGCGTTGTTGCGCCGGATGTTGGCGGTGGTTTTGGGACCAAAATCTTCCACTATGCAGAAGAAGCGTTCTGTACGTTTGCAGCCAAGGCGCTGAACCGCGCGGTCAAATGGACATCTACAAGGTCGGAAGCGTTCATTTCCGATGCACATGGTCGTGACCATGTGACCAAGATCGAGTTGGCGCTGGACGCGGACAACAACTTCACAGCGTTGCGTACTGATACGTACGCAAACATGGGCGCATATTTGTCGACATTTGCACCGTCCGTTCCAACTTGGCTGCACGGGACTCTGATGGCGGGCAACTACAAGACGCCATTGATCTATGTGAACGTCAAAGCGGTCTTCACCAACACAGTGCCTGTGGACGCATACCGTGGCGCTGGCCGTCCGGAGGCGACATTCCAACTTGAACGCGTGGTGGACAAAGCGGCGCGCGAGCTGGGTGTGGACCCAATTGCTCTACGTCGTCAGAACTTCATCACCGAGTTCCCCTATGCCACCCCTGTGGCGGTCGAATATGACACCGGCGACTACCACGGCACCATGGATGCGTTGGAGAAGATGGCGGATCTGTCTGGCTTTGAAGCGCGCCGCAAGGAAAGCGAAGCTCGCGGCAAGCTGCGTGGCTTTGGGGTGAACTGCTACATTGAGGCTTGCGGTATTGCGCCGTCAAACCTCGTAGGGCAGCTTGGAGCGCGCGCTGGCTTGTATGAAAGCGCGACCGTTCGTGTAAACGCGACAGGTGGTCTGGTTGTTATGACAGGGTCACACAGCCATGGCCAAGGCCACGAGACCTCTTTCCCGCAAGTGATTGCCGAGATGATTGGCATTGACGAAAGCATGGTCGAGATTGTGCACGGGGATACGGCCAATACCCCGATGGGCATGGGCACTTATGGTTCGCGTTCGCTGGCGGTAGGCGGCTCTGCCATGGTTCGGGCAACTGAGAAGATCATTGCCAAAGCCAAGAAGATTGCCGCGCACCTGATGGAGGCGGCTGAAGCTGACATTGAGCTCAGAGACGGTGCCTTCTCGGTTGCGGGGACTGACAAGTCAGTGGCTTGGGGGGATGTAACGCTGGCTGCCTATGTGCCGCACAACTATCCCCTTGAAGATATTGAACCGGGTTTGGAGGAAACCGCGTTTTATGATCCTGCAAACTTCACCTATCCTTCCGGTGCTTATGCCTGCGAGGTGGAAGTGGACCCTGACACTGGCAAGGTCACCATCGAGGCATTTAATGCAGCGGATGACTTTGGCAACATTGTTAACCCGATGATTGTCGACGGTCAGGTGCACGGCGGTATTGGGCAAGGCATTGGCCAAGCGTTGCTTGAAAACGCGGCGTATGACGAGAACGGCCAGTTGTTGAGCGCGTCCTACATGGATTACGCGATGCCACGTGCCAGCGATGTGCCTTTCTACGGCGTAGACCATTCCAGCCAAACACCCTGTACTCACAACCCGCTTGGGGTGAAGGGCTGCGGTGAGGCCGGTGCCATTGGTTCGCCTCCAGCGGTCGTGAACGCGGTTGTTGACGCGTTGCGTTCTGGTGGGCATGACATTCATCATATCGATATGCCTGTGTCGCCATCGCGCGTCTGGCAGGCAATGAACGGATAAGCGGAGGAAATATAATGTATAATTTCGACTTCGAAAAACCCTCCACAATCGCGGACGCTGTGTCTTCGCTGGGCGCCGAGGATGCTCAAGCGCTGGGTGGGGGGCAGACGTTGCTCCCTACGATGAAGCAACGATTGGCGAGTCCGTCTAAGCTGGTGAGCCTGAAAGGCATTGCGGAGATGCAAGGCATCTGCACTGGCGATGACGGGGCATTGTGCATCGGCGGCGCCACAGCGCATGCGGATGTTGCCGCAGGTGCGGGTGCCTATGGAGGACTTGCTGGTCTTGCTGCCGGCATCGGTGACCCTGCGGTACGTGCACGTGGTACCATTGGCGGCTCCTTGGCCAACAATGATCCGGCAGCGTGCTATCCGGCAGGCGCTTTGGCTTCAGGAGCAACCATCGTCACCAACGCACGTGAGATCGCAGCGGACGAATATTTCCAGGGCATGTTCACAACGGCCCTGGATGAAGGGGAGATCATCACCGAAGTCCGGTTCCCGGTACCTGAGGCGTCAAACTATCAGAAGTTTGAGCAGCCTGCTTCACGCTTTGCACTGGTTGGTGTGTTTGTCGCCAAATACGCGGATGGTGTGCGGGTTGCCGTCACTGGTGCGTCTGAGGACGGCGTGTTCCGCTGGTCGGAAGCCGAGGCGGCTTTGTCGGGTAACTTCTCGGCGGATGCGATTGTCGATATGGCACCAGGTGCGGATGGCATGATCTCCGATCTGCATGGCACTGCAGCCTATCGCGCACATCTGGTGGGGGTTCTGACGCGCCGAGCGGTGGCTGCGGCGGGCTAAGCCTTCCCACCTAAAAGAAAAAAGCCCCGGCTGTTTGGTCGGGGCTTTTGCGTTTTCAGCTGTGTGATCAGGAAGAAGGCAGATTATTCGGGTCAAAAGCACACCATTCGCCTGCTTTCTGAAGCGCAAGCACAAAGCCTTCAGGTGAGAACCGCCCCAACAGCACCTCTTCGTTTTGGGCGCTCCGGTCCAACATGATGTCGACGGATTGTTTGGCGTTTCTGACGCTGCTGATCAGGTCCGGTAGCATGCCACCCGTCATATACATGCCATAGCCGCCGATATCGTCACCGGTGAACATTTCGTCACCCAGCCAGCTCGTTTCCTCATCAAAAGCAATCGCCGGGTAGTCTTCTTCGCCCCATGGTGCTCCGGTTTCGCCAGGCCATGGATGATAGGCGTAGCCAACACTCGCGTTGTAGCCGTTTTGGTAGAACGTCAGAACCAGGGCACCAGAGGTGTGGCGCGCGGCGCGGGTGGAAAAGACGTGGCAGGCATGGCCTACTTTGGCTGCGCCCCAATCGCCGCTTTCAAAAGTGGCGGCTTGTGCTGTGCCTGCAAGAGCCAGGCTTGCTGCGAAAATGGTAGGTGCGAGTTTCATAAAATTTCCTGTTTTGGTGAGATTTAATGCGTTGTGCGCGATACAATTGGCGCGAGTTATGAAGAATTGGTTCACTTTAAAGGGGTGGCTTCGCAAAAAGAAACCCCGCGCAAAGCGCGGGGTTACTCACAAAATCGTCATGTCTTGAGATTACTTGGACAGCGGGCCGATCATCATGATCATTTGGCGGCCTTCCATCTTCGGCATGTTTTCAACTTTGCCGATCTCTTTCACGTCTTCAGCGACGCGTTCCAGCAACTCGCGACCGAGGTTCTGGTGGGCCATTTCACGGCCACGAAAGCGCAGGGTGACTTTGACTTTGTCGCCGTTTTCCAAGAACTTGAAAACGTTGCGCATTTTCACGCCATAGTCATGCGTATCCGTGTTGGGACGGAACTTGACCTCTTTGACCTCGATGGTCTTCTGCTTTTTCCGGGCTTCGGATTCACGCTTCTGCTGTTCATATTTGAACTTACCGAAGTCCATGATCTTGCAAACCGGCGGGTTTGCGTTGGGAGAAATCTCCACGAGATCCAAACCAGCTTCGTCAGCCATGGCCATGGCTTTGGCCGGGTGCACGACACCGACGTTTTCGCCGTCTGCGCCAATCAAGCGGATTTCAGGAGCGCGGATGCGTCCGTTGACTCGAGGTCCAGTGTCACGCTGAGGCGGTGCGTTATGAGGTCTGCGGGCTATGGTTTTCTTCCTTCAATGGTGAATGCCTTTGGGCGCCTAATTTATTCGGCCTTTTCGGGCGATACAACCGCCGAATCCATGGCGATGACGCAAATCCAGCAGGTTTCCCCCTTGAGAGAGGGCGTTGTGCGGCGGAAATAGAGGGAGCGAAGGGCCCGAACTGTTCGGGTGGGAGAGTTAGAGTTGGAGAATTCCATGAAGAATCTCATTTTTGTTGTGATTGCCGGGGCCGTTGCTGTGGTGGCCTATTTTGTTTTGGGGCAGGGCAAAGACGATGCCGTGACCGAGGCGCCTGTGGTTGAGACCTCACCGGTTGTTGAAGCGGTTGAAGAGGTGCAGCAGGCAGCGGAAGAGGCGGTTGACGAGGCTGCGGCTGGTGTTGCGGCGGCAACTGACGCGGCTCAAGAGGCTGCAGATGAGGCTGTGCAGGCTGTGACCGAGCAGGTCGAAGCGGTGCAGGACGCGGCCGAAGCTGCGGCAGACGCTGCTGAAACAGCCGTAACCGAGGCAGTTGAAGGTGCAGCAGACGCAGTAAGTGACGCCACTGCGGCGGCGGAAGAGGCAGCGACTGCCGCAACAGACGTTGCTAGCGAAGCGACTGATGCGGCAACCGAAGCAGTGACTGAGGCAACGGAAGCTGCCACCGACGTCGCGGCCCAGGCTGGCGACGCAGCTGCGACCGGTGTTGCGGATCTGGCGAGCGTTTTTACGGCTGACGGCTTTGATATGGCCAAGGTTTCTGAGGTGATTGACGGTTCCTCTCTGGGAGCGTTGCAGAAAGCCTCTCTTAAAACGGCCATTGAGAGCGCAGTGAACAACCCGGAGATGCTGACGCAAGCGTTGGATACGGCAAAGCAGGCGCTTGGTCTGTAAGAAACGGATCTTAAAACGAAAAACGCCCCGACCAATGTCGGGGCGTTTTTGTGTCCGATGGCAAAGCCCTTAGTCGAGGAAGGCCTTCTCAACCACGTATTGCGCTGGTTTGGAGTTGGCGCCTTCTTCGAGACCGGCGTCTTCCAACATTTCCTTAAGTTCCAGGTTGAACGCTAGGTTGCCGCAGATCATCGCGCGGTCATGCTCCGGGTTCAGCGGTTCAACACCCAGATCGGCATAGGCCTCGCCGGAGCGGATCAGATCGGTGATCCGGCCCATTTTGGCGCTCTCTTCGCGGGTGGTGGTTGGGTAGTATTTGATTTTTTTCCAGAAGTCTTCACCGATCACTTCATTGAGCAACTCGTCATCTTTGAGGGCTTCGATCAGGTCGCGGCCATAGGTCAGCTCACCCGCTTCGCGGCAGGTATGCGTGATGATGACTTCGTCGTAATCCTGATAGGTTTGCGGTTCACGCAGCAGCGATGCAAATGGCGCAAAGCCGGTGCCTGTTGCAAAGAACCAGATCCGTTTGCCTGGGATCAGGGCGTCATGCACCAGCGTGCCAACAGGCTTGGGACGCAGGATGACTTCATCACCTGGTTGGATGTGCTGCAGTTTGGAGGTCAGCGGGCCGTCTTGCACCTTGATGGAGTAGAACTCCATCTCTTCGTCCCAGCTCGGCGAGGCAATGGAATAGGCGCGCAGGAGCGGCTTTTGCTTGCCGGTCTTTGGGTCCGGGTCGCCCATCAGACCAATCATCACAAACTCACCAGAGCGGAACCGCAGGGAGGCGGGGCGGGTGCATTTGAAGGAAAAAAGACGGTCGGTGTAGTGCTTCACCTCGGTGACGGTCTGAGCGTCAGGCAGGGCGGGCACTTTCTGGGCGGTGGATTCGGTCACGGGTTTTTGCTCGGTCATATCAACTACTGGGCGGGACTGCCCGCTCCTCATGTAACATCTCTGGTGAGGTTTTGAAGGGATAGCAGCGATGCGGCTTTGACATATCGCAAGCTCGCATCGCTTTTTTGCGATGTGTTAGCCGCGCATGCGGGCCTGATAGTTGTTTGCTTGCCAGTTGGCGCGGAATTGCCATTCGCCTTCTGGCTGGCGCGCGGCGAGATCGTCGGAGATCTCCACCTCGTCAAAGCCACAGCGGCGGGCCATGGCGTATTGGTCGGAAATCACATGACCTTTGGCGCGCAGGCGGCCTTTATACCCTGCCAGGCGCAGTTGACGGGCAATGGTGAAACCACGGCCGTCTGCGAAGCTGGGGAAGTCCACGCGGATCATCTCTGCGCCGGCGATTTGCTTGATCACGTCCGCTGGATCCGCGCTGGATGGCACATCGAGCGCTGCCACGTCATTGGCGGCTTCATCCAGCGGTACAAAGCCCAGGGTCCAATCGTCAGAGCCAAAGCCGGTGTCTGTTACAATCACAGTCATATCTTTTCTCCTGTCCGCACCATTTTGCCGTCCACAAAATGGATGCCACATTCGTCTTTGTCTTGGCCGCGCCAGCGCCCGGAGCGCGGGTCTTCGCCTTCTGCCACCGGGGAGGTGCAGGGGGCGCAGCCAATTGAGGGGTAGCCTTGCGCGACCAGCGGGTGGCGCGGCAGGCGGTTTTCTTCCATGTAGGCGCGCACGTCTTCCGGCGCCCAATGGGCCAGTGGGTTGACCTTGATGCGGCCGGTGAAGTCCTCGACCTCAAAGAAGTCCAACGCAGCGCGGGTGCCAGATTGGAACCGCTTGCGGCCGGTGATCCAGCCGTCATAGCCGCGCAGCGCCTTTTGCAACGGGCGCGTTTTGCGCAGGGAGCAGCAGGCGTCGGTGTCAAACTGGTGCAACGTGCCGTCCGGGTCCTCTGCCGCCAATGTGGCGTCGCTGGCGCGGATGATCTCCACGTTGTCCAAGTGTAGACGTTCGGCCACTTCTTGTTGGTAGACAAGGGTTTCTGTGAACAGCATCTCTGTGTCGACAAAGATCACAGGAATGCTGCGGTCCACCACTGCAGCCATATGTAGTAGCACCACGGACTCCGCGCCAAAAGACGAGACCAGAGCCAGTTTGCCGGCTTGCGGATCCTTCAGAGCGGCCTCCATGACCGACGTCGCAGAGTGGTGGCGGTAGCGCTCGTTGAGCACGTTCACCTTGGCTTGCAACGGGTCTTTGCGCTCTGATGAAGGCGAAATCGCCGACGTCAGAGGGGAGGTCAAAGGGGTTATGCCATTATGCTGCATTGGCCTGGGTCTCTGGATAGAGGTGCGCCTTGAAAGGCGCGAGGCCAAGGCGGCGGTAGGCTTGAAGGAAGGTTTCTTCCGGACCTTCGCGCAGCTCCAAATAGCCTTTCACGAGGCGTTCGATTGCGGGCACAATCTCGTCGTAGGCAAAACCCGGACCGGCGCGCTGACCAATTTCCGCATCCCAGGTGGCGTCACCGCCAAGGGTGATCTGGTAGTTCTCCACGCCTGCGCGGTCGAGACCAAGGATACCGATGTGGCCCACGTGGTGGTGCCCACAGGCGTTGATGCAGCCTGAAATCTTGATCTGTAGGTGACCGATGTCGTGCTCAAGTTTCAGCTCGTCAAAGCGGGTTGCGATCTGTTGCGCGACCGGAATGGAGCGGGCTGTCGCCAGGGCGCAGTAGTCCATGCCCGGGCAGGCGATGATGTCGCTCACGAGGCCGATGTTGGCAGTGTGCAGGTCTGCTTCGCGTAGCGCGGCATAGACCGCGGGCAAGTCAGACTTGTGCACATGTGGCAGGATCACGTTTTGCTCGTGGCTGATGCGCAGCTCGTCGTGGCCGTATTGGCGCGCGATCTCGGCCAGTGCCCGCATCTGATCTGCGGTGGCGTCGCCCGGGGTTTCGCCATGCTTTTTGATCGAAACGGTAACAATTGCATACCCCGGCGCACGGTGCGTTGTCAGATTGGTATCGACCCAGCTGCGAAACAGGGGATTGGCATCATACGCGCTGTCGAATTCGACAGTGGGTGCGTTGCGGAATGCCGGAGGTGCAAAGTGGGCTTTGATGTCCTCAAACAGGTCCTGGTCGATGCCGGAGAAGGTTTGGCGCACGCTTTCAAAGCGTTCCTCTACCTTTGCGCGGAACTCTTCAAGACCGGTTTCATGCACGGTGATCTTGATGCGGGCTTTGTATTTGTTGTCGCGACGGCCGATCTGGTTCCATACCGAGACCGTTGCCTCAATGTAAGGCAGCAAGTCTTCGCGCGGCAGGAAGTCATTGAGAACCTTGCCAATCATCGGGGTGCGGCCAAGGCCACCGCCCACCAGCACCTGATAGCCAATCTCGCCCGCGTCGTTTTGCACGATGCGCACAGCCAGATCGTGGGCTTTCAGCACAGCGCGGTCCTGTGCACCTGCGCTGACGGCGATCTTGAACTTGCGGCCCATGAACTGAAACTCCGGGTGGTCGGTGGACCATTGGCGGATCAGTTCTGCCACGGGGCGTGGATCTTCCAGCTCGTCGGCGGCGGCACCGGCAAAGTGGTCTGCGGTCACGTTGCGGATGGTGTTGCCGGAGGTCTGGATGGCGTGCATGCCAACCTCGCCCAACGCGTCGAGCATATCCGGCACGTCGGTCAGCTTGGGCCAGTTGTACTGGATGTTCTGGCGAGTTGTGAAGTGGCCGTAGCCTTTGTCCCACTTTTCAGCCAGCAGCGCGAGCGTGTCCATCTGCGCCGAGCTCAGCGTGCCATAAGGAATGGCCACGCGCAGCATGTAGGCGTGCAGCTGCAGATACAGGCCGTTCATCAGGCGCAGGGGGCGGAATTCTTCTTCGGTCAGGTTGCCAGCGATGCGACGTTCTACCTGTGCACGGAACTGACGATTGCGCTCTGCCAGAAAGGCTTTGTCAAAGTCGTTGTACTGATACATGGGGGAACCCTTTTATTTGCTGCAGGAGAGGCCGATCAGGCGGCCTGACCATCCTGTTGCTTTGTTTCTGCTTGCTTGCCGTGGAAGTAGTTTGACGGCCCGGTGCGGCGGAATTCCTCGCGGAAGTGTGTCGGCTCAGGGCCGTTTTCTCCCTCGGCAGCATCCGCCAGATAGGCACCAACCACCAGATCCACTTGCTGTTCCGCTTCCAGAAGGCGCAACTGTGCGTGCGCCTCATCCGTGAGATACTCGGCACATCCCAGATCACGGGTCCAAGTGTCGTCTTTGGTGAAATAAATCACGTCGCCTTCGATGAGGGCGTTGGCGGTGATGACTTTGGGTGTGAATGCGCGTGGCATGAGACTCTCCCGGGGTTTGACTTTGAGTGGAATATAGGAAATTGTTCCCCGTAACCGCCAGATACTGGCGAAAATAGAAACGTGCGTTCTGGTGTGTTTGGGGAAATACGCCGGCGTTCCACAAAGAGCGGGGAAAATGGGATGGCGTTGCGTATTGACGATATGGATAAGAAAATTCTCGGCGAGCTGCAACGGGATGCGGCGCAATCTTTGGACGAAATTGCCAAACGTGTGGGCTCGTCCAAGACGCCGGTGTGGAATCGTATCCGCAAGCTCAAAGAAGCCGGGGTGATCCGGCAGCAGACGGTTTTGCTTGATGCCGAAGCGCTTGGTTTTGATGCCTGTTTCTTTGTTCTGATCCGCACCAGCGAGCATGAGGCGGACTGGCAGCAGAAGTTTCTGAAAGCCCTGCGTGAGCGCCCTGAGGTTTTGGAAGCGCACCGGCTGGCGGGGGACATAGACTATATTCTGAAGGTTCAGGTGCAGAACGCGCGCGCCTATGACACCTTTTACCAAGCTCTGATTTCAGAGGTGAAGGTGCACAACGTTACCGCGTTGTTATCTATGGAAGAAATCAAATCGACCAGCATGCTACCGCTCTGAGCGTTAAGCTTTGCACGGAGGACGGTTTGCGGCAAAAATCACGTCGGTATTCTGTCGGTATCGCGACTGTTTTGCGGAGGTGCGTTTTTGGGTGGGGAGAGGTTAACGGGGTGTCAGTTTCATCCCCTGCTACCTTTGCTATTCTTGAGTGTTATGCATAGAAGAAAAGTTAGGTTTCGCTATTCGCTTCGGACCTACTTGTTACGCAATTAAATCAATTTACAGTTCTAAATGGAGGCCTTTATGGCAATGCCGCTTGGTCATTTTCGGGAAGAAATTGTTCAGCCGCTTGTGGATGAGTTCGAAAACGAGGATGCTGCTTTGCATAGGGGATTTGCCGCCGTCTCGGTTGTTGATGCCCTTGCTGCTCACATCCACCGCGAAGTGGTCGGGCAAGGGCAGGACCCCTTTAAGATTTTTAAACAGCCGATCGAGAGTAGAAGAGATGACACTGGGTTTCGGGCTGAGCTCGCAAAGCTTAATCCCAATTTCAAAATACTAAGAGACGTTGCCAAAGCAAACAAACACGCGTTTTTGACGCAAGGAAACAATGTGGAGGTAAACGGCTCCGGTGACACTGCCGTCGTTCGCGTGGTTTATGGGGAGGGAGCCTTTGGCGTTGGCAAGTATGGAGGACTTCCCTTCTTGCAAGTGACGACGCAGTCGGCAGAGGATCATAGACTTCTCGATGTAGTGCTGGCCTCTTTGAAGTTTCTGGATGAGATATCGGGTAGCCTAGGTTATCCAATCCGCTGATTGTGGCCCTATTGCGTTGGTTCATCGTGCACTGCTTGGGTGACGTTCGGGCTTAGAAAAGTTTCGCACACGCACCTGCTTCGAGTCCCGTGAGCAAAGTGGTTCACTCCGCCCGCTTCAACGCCCCACTCAACACCGCAATCATCAGCGCCAGTACAGCCAGCACCCCAAACGAGACCCTGAGCGAGGTGGCGTTGGCGATGAAGCCGATCACCGGCGGGCCCAACAACATGCCGCCGTAGCCGAAGGTGGCGGTGCCGGCGAGGGCTTTGCCGGGGGTCTCAACGGGGTCGTTGGCGGCGCGGCTAAAGGCGAGCGGGAAGATCAGGGCGTAGCCGATGCCCATCAGTACAAAGCCTGTTAGGATGAGCGGCGGTGTCGGGAAGAGCACGGTGAGCGCGGCGCCCCCGGCTGCGATAAGGCCGCTGACGCGGGCGGCCATTTCCGGGGAAGTCATGCGGGTGATCATGTCGCCAAGCAGGCGCATTGCCACCATGGTCACCGAGAAGATTGCATAGCCCATGGCCGCCCAGTTTTCAGGTGCGCCGCCGATATCCACCAGATAGACCGCGCTCCAGTCAGCGATGGCTCCTTCACCCATTGAGGCCCCAAACGCCAGCAGGCCGACCAGCACAAGCTGACCTTTTGGAATGGAGAAGATTGGCGCCTTGCTGTCACGGTTGGTTGGGGAGGTCCAAGGAATATTGCCGAGCCAGCAGAGCAGGGCCACAACCGGCAGGCCGATTAGAGCAAAATGCACAAGCGGGGTTGCGCCCAGAGAGATCGCCACAAAGCCGGTGCCTGCCGCCAGCCCGGCGCCAAGGCTCCACATAGCATGATATGAGGACATCTGTGGGCGTTTGGCCCAGCGTTCGACCTCTGCGCCCCAGGCGTTCATGGTGACATCCATGCCGCCGTGGATCGCCCCAAAGAGGAAAAGCGCGATGGCGAGCGTGGGCACGTTGGGGGCAATTGCGAGCGCTAACAGTGCGGTGATTTTGATAATTGCCAAGGTCTTGGTCACACGTGCCGCGCCGTAGTGGTCGGCCAGACGGCCCGCCAATGGGAAGGCGCAGATCGCCCCGCCTGCTAGCAGCAACAGGAGCGCACCGAGCCCCGCATGGCTCAGCTCATGGGTGGCCTTGAAAGCGGGGATGCGGCTGGCCCAGAGGCCAAACAGCGCGCCGTTGAGGCCAAACATGGCGGCAATGGCCAGCCAGCCGGCGCGGCGGGTGAGATGTGCGGGGGCCGGGGCGTGCGATGGATCGGTGGTCGCGGTCATCGGAAGCTTTCGGGCTTGAGGCCGTATTTGGCGAGTTTGTCATACATGGTTTTGCGCGGCAGCTTGAGCGCTTCGGCGGCGGCTGCGGCCCGACCTTGGTGCTTGCGCAGCGCTTCTGCAAGCAAAGATCGCTCGACCTGTGCCATTTGGTCGGCCAATCCCAGGCCAGCGGTTTGGGTTTCCTCGCCAGGCAAACCCAGGGTGAAGCGCATGGCGGCGCTCATCAAGGCGCGGGCGTTTCCGGGCCAGTCCTGTGCCATCAGCGACGAGATCACCTCCGGCGTGATGTCGGGCGCGGCGATGCCAGCCTGTTCGGCGGCTTGGGCCACGTAGTGACGGAAGAGCACAGGGATGTCCTCGGGGCGTTCGGACAGGCCGGGGATGCGGACTTGGAGCGCTTCGAGGCGGTAATAGAGGTCGGCGTGCAGGGCGCCGGATTGCACGGCGTCGTCCAGCGGCGCGGCGCTGCCAAAGATCAGGCGCGGGTGTTCGCCGGTTTCCAGCAGGGTCAGCAGAGCAAATTGCGTCTGCATCGGCATGGATTGCACTTCGTCCAAGAAGAGGCTGCCGCCTTGTGTGTCCTCAACGAGCGCGGCGAAGGCGGCCGGGTCCATGCCTGCGGCGGTGTGTTTGGCAAAGGGGCCTTCAGGGTGGGCGCCGCAGAGGTGGATGACTTCGGCCACTTTCGAGATGCCGGCGCCTGGTGGGCCAGAGATCAGCACTTCGGCATTGATGCGGGCCACCGAGCGGGCGCGGTGGCGCAGGGCTTCGGCTTGGTGGGAGGTGCCGTAGATGATGCGGGCGGCGGCGTCGCCGGTTTCCAGCTGGGCTTTGAGGCGGCGGTTTTCCAGCGCCATGGCGCGGGCCTTTTGGGCGCGTTCGATCACGGCAATGAGTTCGGCCGGGGCACAGGGTTTTTCCAGGAAGCCAAAGGCGCCCTGGGTCATGGCGCGCACGGCCATGGGAATGTCGCCTTCGCCGGTGAGCAGGATCACGGGCAGTTCCGCGTCGGTATCGCGGGTGAATTGCAGGAGGTGGAAGCCATCGCGGCCGGGCATGCGCATGTCTGACAGGATCACCCCCGCGAAGGATGCGGTGATGTGGTCTTTGGCCTCAACAAAAGAGCCTGCGGAGATGACCGGGAACTCTTCGAGTTCCAGCGTCTGGGTCAGGGCCTCGCGCACGATGGGGTCGTCATCGACCACCAGAACAGGCGCTGTCATGACGGGCTCTCCTCTTGCCATTGGTCCAGCTCGACGGTGAAGAGGGCGCCTCCCGAGGGTAGGTTGGTGCCGCGGATGTTGCCGCCGAAGCTTTGCACCAAGCCATAGCTGATGGAGAGGCCGAGGCCCATGCCTTCTGAGCTGCCGACCTCTTTGGTGGTGTAGAACGGGTCAAAGATCTTGTCGGGGGCGTCGATGCCGGGGCCGGTGTCGCGGATGTTCACGCAGAGGCGGGGGGCGGTGACAATGGAGATGTCGATTTGGCGCTCGTCGCTGTCGGACATGGCGTCGGCGGCGTTGTTGATCAGGTTGACAAACACCTGCGCGAGGCGGACCTCGCCGCCCAATGCATAGATTGGGACGTTATAGGAATGCGCCGCCCAGCTGAGGTTGATGTTGTCCTGGTTGAGGCGCAGTTCGGTGAGTTCGACGGCCTGGCTGATCGTGGCGACCAGATCAACCTTGCCCATGGGTTCGTTTTCGTTGCGGGCAAAGGCGCGCAGGTTTTTGATGATGCGGGCCATGCGGGTGGCCATTTGGGAGATCCGGGCGAGGTTTTCACCGGCTTTCTCAGTGTTGTCCCGCTCCAGAAAACGGGTGCCGTTGTCGGCGAAGGTCTGAATGGCCTGAAGAGGCTGGTTGAGTTCGTGGCTGATGCCGGCACTCATCTGGCCAAGTGCGGAGAGTTTGCCTGCTTGCACAAGATCGGATTGGGCTTTCTTGAGGGCGGCTTCGGCTTCTTCGCGTTCGGTGATCTCGCGGCGCAGCGCTTCGTTGGTGGCGGAGAGGGCTTTGGTGCGGTGGGTAACGCGCTCTTCGAGTTCGGCGTTGGCTTGGGCCAGTACGCGGCGGCGTTCCAGCACTTGCAGCAGGATCAGGCCAAACACCATGACCACGGCAGCGATGGCACCCGCCTGAAGGCCTGCAATGCGGCGGGCGAAGCTGACGTCGACAATGGCCTCGGCCACGAGGTCGATGATTGGCAGGTCTTTGATGATGTGCAGGCCGCGTTCGGGGATGTAGGGGCCCCAGTCCATTTTCCAGACCTCAAAGCCGGCAGTGATGCTGCTGGAGAAATTTGGCGCTGGCGCGTTGGGTGGCACAAGGCCGGTGCCGCCTGCGGGGCGCTGCCAGAACAGGAGTTCGGAGCGGTTGGTGATGAAGACCTCTTGGGCGTCGTCGACAAAGTAGACCGCCGGGCCGTCACCGCGCCAGTTGCCTTCGACATCGGCCATATCCACCACGACGGTGAGGACAGCGGCCACTTTGCCGTCTGTGCCAAAACTGGGTGCGGAGAAGTAAAAGGCGCGCTGATTAAAACGTGCATCGACCGCATGGTGCGTGCCGATGGCGCCGTGCAAGGCACGGGTGAAATAGGGGGCACCGGTGAGGTTTTGAGAAGGAATGGCGTCTTCCTGAGCAGTGGCTAGAATGGTGCCGTCGGCGCTGGCATAAATCAGATCCAGCGCGGCGGTTTTGTCGGCCACTTCCAGAAGCAGGTCGGCGCTGGGCTGGGCGTTGGTTTGATCCTTGCTCAGGGCGAGAAGCGTCGGGTGCTCCGCCATCAGGACCGCAAGCTCTTGATAACGTTGAAGCTGTGCTGTGAGCCGGTCAGCGGCCAGCGCGAGGTCGGCTTCGCCGCGCCGGGCTAGTTGATCTAACGCTTGCACATAGCCGTAGCGCCAAACGCCGCTGGCGAGAGCAACTAGCAGGACGAAGAAGAGCAGGAGAATCGTGGCCCGGTGGCGTATCCAAGTTCGCATGCCTTAAGTCTAGCCGTTTGTGCCTGGTGGTGCGAGCGTTGCGAAGCGGATTGGGCTGACTCATGTTGACGCATGGGTAGGCGAAGGTTTGCTTGATAAGTGAATTATTTTCGCGGTGGCTCTTGCCAGTCATTGAACATTGGTTCAGTCTCGCCAAGCGATCAGAAAATCATGTTATTTTGGAGGAAGTGCCCATGCCTATCCGCAATCGTATTGCGCAGATGCACGATGAGATCACTGGTTGGCGGCGCCACCTGCATGAGAACCCTGAACTGTTGTTTGATGTGCATGAAACGGCAGCTTTTGTGCAGGCGCGTCTGAAGGAATTTGGCGTGGATGAGATCACACCGGGCATTGGTCAGACCGGTGTAGTGGCGGTGATCAAAGGCAAAAGTGACACCCAAGGTCGCGTGATCGGCCTGCGTGCGGATATGGACGCGCTGCCGATTCATGAGGCCACAGGGTTGGACTACGCCTCCAAGGTTGACGGTAAGATGCACGCCTGCGGCCATGACGGGCATACGGCGATGTTGCTTGGCGCGGCAAAGTATCTGGCGGAGACGCGGAACTTTGACGGCACAGCGGTGATGATTTTCCAGCCTGCCGAAGAAGGTGGCGGCGGTGGCCGTGAGATGTGTCGAGACGGGATGATGGATCGCTGGAACATTCAGGAGGTTTATGGCCTGCACAATGGGCCGGGAACGCCAATTGGTGAATTTGGCATCCGCCCCGGGGCGCTTCTGGCATCGGCGGATGAGTTTGAGATTGTGGTCACCGGCAAAGGCGGCCACGCGGCGGAGCCTCAGGAGGCGGTCGACACAACCCTTGTGGCGGCGCAGATCCTGGTCTCCTTGCAAAGCATTGTATCACGCAATGTGAAGCCAATTGAGCGGGTGGTGCTGACCGTGGGGACACTGGAGACCGACAGCAGCGCGTCCAACGTGATTGCGCATACGGTGCGCATGAAAGGCACTGTGCGCACGTTGGACAACAACAATCGCGCATTGGCGGAGAAACGTATTCGTGAGGTGGCCACCCATACGGCGCTGGCGTTTGGGGCAACGGCGGAGGTGATCTGGGAAGAGGGCTATCCGGTCACTGTGAACCATGATCGTGAAACAGAATTTGCGGTGGAAGCGGCTCAGGCTGTGGCGGGTGCGGCAAATGTCGACGCCAATGTGCAGCCGATCATGCCTGCGGAAGATTTTTCCTTCATGCTGGAAGAGCGCCCCGGCGCGTATATTTTCCTTGGCAATGGCGACAGCGCGCAGTGTCACCACCCGGAATATAACTTCAACGATGAGGCCATCCCAGTAGGCAGCAGTTGGTTTGTCGAAATGATAGAACGGCGCATGCCGAGCGCAGACTAAAGCAGGGGCAGGGGAGAGAGACATGCCGGTTAAGAACCGTTTTGCGGAGTTGCACGCCGAGATCACCGAATGGCGGCAAGACATTCATGCGCACCCTGAGGTGCTGTATGAGACCCACCGCACGTCCGCGCTGGTGGCGGAGAAGCTCAAGGCCTTTGGGTGTGACGAGGTTGTTACCGGCATCGGCCGCACCGGTGTGGTGGGGCTGATCAAAGGTAAGACGGACACCAAAGGCAATGTGGTTGGCCTGCGCGCGGATATGGATGCGCTGCCGATGGCGGAGCAGACCGGGCTGGACTATGCCTCCAAGCATGACGGTGCGATGCATGCCTGTGGCCATGATGGGCACACGGCGATGTTGCTCGGTGCCGCGAAGTATCTCAGCGAGACCCGCAACTTTGATGGCGCGGTGGCGGTGATTTTCCAGCCGGCAGAAGAAGGCGGCAATGGCGCTTTGGCTATGGTTGAAGATGGCATGATGGAGCGCTTTGGCATCAAAGAGGTCTATGGCATGCACAACTACCCCGGCCTGCCGGTTGGCGAGTTTGCCTTGCGCAAAGGACCGTTGCTGGCGGCGGTGGATTTCTTCACCATCGAGATTGCAGGCAAGGGCGGCCATGCGGCGCAGCCGAATAAAACCATCGACCCAACCATGATGGGCAGCCAGATCCATCTGGCGCTGCAGTCGATTGTCAGCCGCAACGCCGATCCGGTGGATCGGGCTGTGTTGTCGGTGACATCGTTTCAGACCGGCTCGGACGTCTATAACGTGATCCCGCACACCGCGACGCTGAAAGGCACTGTGCGGACGTTTAACCCGGATACACAGAACATGGTTGAGGCGCGGATGAAAGAGGTTGTGGCCGGTGTCGCCGCGACGTTTGGTGGCGCAGCCAAGGTCGACTATCAGCGCATCACGCCCGCGACAATCAACTGGGATGAGCAGGCGGCGTTTGCGGAAGAGGTTGCCACCGCGGTTTCTGGCAGCTGTCATGAAGCGCCTCTGAAAATGGGCGGCGAGGACTTCTCCTACATGTTGCAAGCGCGGCCCGGGGCCTTCATCATGGTGGGCAACGGCGACAGCGCGGCGTTGCACCACCCCGAATATAACTTTAACGACGAGGCAATCCCGCACGGGAGCAGCTTTCTGTCGGAAGTGATCGAACGCCGCATGCCTGCGGTTTAAGAACGTACTATTGAGCGAGGAACAATTATGCCCACCAAGAACCGTTTTGCAGAGTTGCATGACGAAATCACCGCCTGGCGCCGTGATCTGCATGAGAACCCGGAAATCCTGTTTGAAACCCACCGCACCAGCGCGCTTGTGGCGGAGAAACTGGAAGAGTTTGGTCTGGACGAAGTGACCACCGGCATCGGCCGCACCGGCGTTGTGGGCGTGATCAAGGGCAAAGAGACCGGCTCTGGCAAAGTGATTGGCCTGCGTGCTGACATGGATGCGCTGCCGATCCACGAGCAGACCGGTCTGGAGTATGCCTCCAAGACACCGGGCGCGATGCATGCATGTGGCCATGATGGGCACACAGCCATGCTGCTGGGCGCGGCGAAGTATCTGGCGGAGACCCGTAACTTTGACGGCACCGTTGTGGTGATCTTCCAGCCTGCCGAAGAAGGTGGCGGCGGTGGTCGTGAGATGTGCGAAGATGGTCTAATGGAGCGTTGGGGCATTCAGGAAGTGTACGGCATGCACAACTGGCCGGG
Organism: Shimia sp. MIT1388; assembly: GCF_047124445.1. GTDB lineage: Bacteria > Pseudomonadota > Alphaproteobacteria > Rhodobacterales > Rhodobacteraceae > Shimia. The sequence continues at coordinate 4,363,572 of NZ_CP138921.1, forward strand.
TGTGCCACTGGGCACTTTTGCGATCCGTCCGGGCTCGTTCTTTGCGGCAACCGACCAGTTTGAGATTCACTTTGAAGGCCGGGGCGGGCACGCGGCCAAGCCGCATGACACTGTCGACACCACCGTGATGTCCGCGCAGGCGGTGCTGGCGCTGCAGACCATTGCCAGCCGCAACGCTGATCCTGTGGATCAGGTGGTTGTGTCGGTGACCAGCTTTGAAACTTCGTCCAAAGCCTTCAACGTGATCCCGCAGAAAGTGCACATCAAAGGCACCGTGCGCACAATGTCCAAAGAGATGCGTGCGTTGGCGGAAGAGCGGATCAATGAGATTTGCAACGGTATTGCTGCGACCTTTGGTGGCACAGCTGAGGTTGTATATCACCGTGGCTATCCAGTAATGGTGAATTCTGAGGCGCAGACCGAGTTTGCGACCGAAGTGGCCAAGTCGATTTCCGGTCAGTGTGATGAAGCGCCACTGGTGATGGGCGGCGAGGATTTTGCCTTTATGCTGGAAGAACGCCCGGGTGCCTATATCTTGGTTGGCAACGGTGAAGATGGCGCGATGGTGCACCACCCGGAATACAACTTCAACGACGAGGCTATCCCGGCGGGCTGCTCATGGTGGGCGGAGATCGTTGAAAAGCGGATGCCCGCTGCCTAAGTAAAGAGGGAGGCGGCGCCAAAGGCTGCGCCGCCGGTCCCGGGATGTCGTTAGGTCAGGAGGCCTTGCGGTGTTCCAACTGGGTCGACAGGGCCTGCAGAAGGTGGGCCTTGTTGATCGGCTTGGACAGGAAGAAGTCCATGCCCGCTTCCAGACAGGCTTCCTTGTCACTGTCAAAAGCATTGGCTGTCAGCGCCACGATGGGTGGCTGATGGATCGGCAGCGAACGGATGATGCGGGTCGCTTCCACCCCGTCCAGTTCCGGCATCGACATGTCCATAAGCACCACATCCGGATCGTAGGCCTTGCAGAATTCCACTGCTTGCAGACCGTTCTCTACTTCGATCAGTTCCACCGCAAACTCAGCCAAGTATTTCTGGATCAGAAGTCGGTTGGTTTTGTTGTCCTCAGCCAGAAGAATGCGTGCGCCGTCGAGATGTTCAGAAACAAACAGCGGAGTTGGGCTCGTTTCTGGCGCGCTGCCTTCAACTGGTTGGGTGTCGATGGTCGCAACAAAGCACGCGCCGTCGTCATAATCTGTGCACAGCGAGATGTTGCCGCCCATGCGCCGCGCCAACATGGCGGAAATGGTCAGGCCAAGGCCGGTGCCGCCAAAGGCGCGGGTGGTGGCCGCGTCTGCTTGTGAGAAGCGATCAAAGATGTGCTGCGCCTGTTCCGCGGTGATGCCAATACCGGTGTCAAAGACGTCGATTTTGATGCCATGTTCAGACGCGTCATCACGTTTCACAACCACACGCACGCCACCCTCGGAGGTGAATTTCACGGCATTGCCTACCAGATTCACAATGATCTGACGCAAGCGACCGTCATCTGAGCGCACTTCGGTCGGCAGATCGTCTTCATACTCCACCGTCAGGGAGATGCCTTTTTGCTCTGCCTTTCGTCGCAGCAACTCTACGGCCCCTTCCACACATTGGCGCAGGTTGAAGTCCACCTCGGACACTTCCAGCTTGCCGCTTTCCAGGCGGGAGAGGTCAAGAATGTCGTTGATGATCTTGAGCAGCGCATAGCCGCTGTCCCGGATGGTATCGACGCATTGACGATCATCGATGGAGAGATCGCTTTCATTCAGGATGTCCGCCATGCCCAGAATGCCATTCATTGGCGTGCGGATTTCATGGCTCATGTTGGCCAGGAATTCGGATTTGGCCCGGTCCGCCTTTTCCGCCACCAGCTTGGCTTCGGCCAGTTCTTTTTCGTGGTTCTTGGTCTGGGTGATGTCGCGCTCGATCCCGATGTTCATGGTGACATTCCCGTCTTCATCTTTGATCGGGAAGACATTGGTACCAACCCAAATGTCGCGGCCATCTTTGGTCCTATTGATGATCTGGCAATGGAAACGGTTGCCTAAATTACGCTGGGTGATCATCTCCTGAATGGTTTCGGGATTGGTGTTTTCCGAGTTTAGAAGCTGGCCGACATTTTGCCCAACGGCCTCGTCAAACGAATAGCCTGTCATGCGAGTGAAGCCTGCGTTGACCCACTGAATATCGCCGTTCGGGCTGCTGAGGATGATGCTGTCGGATGCGTGTTTGGCAACCAGCGAGAGGCGCTCAAGTTCCGCTTCGCGGCGCTTGAGCGTGTTGATTGCGGTCCGTCGGGTGTCTGACAGACGTCCTGCGGCCACCGTGGGTACCAAAATCAACAGGCCAACAATGAAGAAACCAATACGTCGCGGCCACATATCCTCTGCAGTCAGGGCCCAGCCACCTTTGGGACGGGTGGCCAGTTGCCAAGAACCACTTGGCAGTTGGATGTCCATGAGGATGGGGGTGTCGTCCAGAATTGCGGCATCTCCAAAGAAGAGCTCACCGTCCGCGCCTTTACCGTCTTTGCCGATCAAGGCTACGTCGATGGGCAGATCGGGGTCAAGAAGCCCCGCTTCCTGGTACAGGAGATTGGCGTCAATCACAGCGGCGACCAGTCCCCAGAACCGGCGCTGTCCATTGCGGGTGTCCCAGACCGGGAAGCGCGCCACAAATCCCGTGCCGCCCTGCACCAGGTTGATGGGGCCGGCGAGAACCATCTCCCCTGTGTCTCGGACCTGATAGGCGGCGGCGCGTTGCGCCTCGTTTTCGTTGTAGTCCAGACCGAGGGCTGCCTTGTTTTTTTCATAGGGGAAGACGCGGTTCACAATCAATCCTGGCGCGGCAGCGATGTTCAGGAATTCCTGATGTCGGCCCATCACCAGTTCAACCAATTGACTGTATTCCGCTTGCGTCATCTCCAAATTTGCGGTGAGCGCAGCGATCATGCCGCGCACCAGCTGAATGTCGGCGCTGACGTAGCCCTCGACCTGGGCGCGCAACCGGCTGGTCTCGCTGACCGCCAGGGTGCGTTGCTCCTGTTTGGTGATAAAGGTTTCGTTGCGTTCGACATAGACGGCGAAAGACACCCACACCACCAGAGCGATGAGGGAAGGCAAATAGGTCGGGCCGCCCATGGCGCGTGCGAATGTGCGCAGAGGGTTCATCAGGGGCATGTCAAATCCGGCATTGGCTACGCAACAAATAGTGTCTTCTCGCGCACTGTTTCAGAAAGTCATTCACGACTTATTAACGCCAGTTTTCCCGTTATCGTTGTTTGCCGGCAACGCAAACTGCCACCATGGCCTTGAAGACCGGCCTGTGGTTAAAGTCCGGTAAGGCGCAATCAAGGCACAGGCAGAGCACCATGCAGAAGACATTCCGGCGTAGCGGTCCGGCTTTCGGGTGGCAATTGCGGTGTTACCTGGCGCTGCGCCCCTGTTTGCAGCCCTTGATGCGGCGCGTGGTGGCGCGGCGCGTGGCGCTGGGCAAAGATGATCCGGCCCGCGCGCAGGAGAAATTGGGGCAACCAAGTCTGGCACGGCCTGCGGGCCCATTGGTCTGGGTACATGCGGTTGGGCTTGGCGAAGTACTGGCGTTGCGGCCGTTGCTGGCGAAGATGGGCGAGATGCGGCCGGATGTGCACTTCCTTGTGACCTCCACGGCGCGCAGTTCGGCGCAGGTATTTGCCCAAAACCTGCCCCCACGCGTGATGCATCAGTTTTTGCCACTGGATGGCCCAACATTTGTGGCGCAGTTCCTGGATTACTGGCAGCCGGATGTCTCGATCTGGTCGGAACAGGACCTCTGGCCCGGGATCATCTGTGATGTGGCGCGGCGGGACATTCCGCTGGCGTACATCAATGCTCGTCTCACGGAAGACGGGTTTGCGAAACGGCGACGGTTCCGCTCCGGTTTTGCGCATCTGATGCGGTTGTTCACTTATGTGGCGGCGCAGGACGCCCGCACGGTCGATTTTTTGCAGCAGCTTGGGGCGGGGGATGTGCACGAAATGCCGTCGTTGAAGCCGGCAGCCGAACCCTTGTCGGTGGACGCGCAGGCGCTTGCGACTGTGGAGGAAGCTGTGGGCGCGCGACGTGTCTGGGTCGCGGCCTCAAGCCATTCGCCGGATGAGGCGGTGGCATTGGCTGCGCAGGCCCGCGTTTTGGAAGCAGATCCCGACGCGCTGTTGATTGTGGTGCCGCGCGCCCCGGAGCGAGGGGCGGAGGTTTGCGCGGCACTGGAGGCTGCGGGTCTGCAATATGGTCAGCGCAATTCGGGGCAGGCCGTGGAGGAGACCCATCACGTCTATGTGGCCGACACGCTTGGGGAACTGGGGCTCTGGTACCGTGTGGCACAGCTGGCTTTGGTGGGCGGCAGCTTTGGAGACACGCAAGGCCATAACCCTTGGGAAGCGATCACTTTGGGATGTCCTGTGATCAGCGGGCCGATGACCGACAACTTCGCAACGGACTATGTCCAGTTGCAGGATGCGGGGCTGGCGCGGCGTGTGGAGAAGGACGTCATGGCTGGCGAGAATCTGGCCACGCAGGTATTGCGGGCAGGGCAGGAGGATACATCGCAACGTGCCGTGGCTCTGGTGGCGGAGGCACGGGCTGCGATCAGCCCTCTGGCAGTCCAGATGCTGACGTTGCTTTCGAAGTAGCAATTAAGTTTTCAGTCCATAGTTGTTGTTTTTCAATGGCTTGGAGCGAGTTCGCGGGGGTGGTCAGCACTTTTTCTCCGAGAAAATGATTTTTTCTCCAAAAACCGCTTGCGACTCATTTGGGTCCTCACTAAATA